>WQXE01000072.1 GCA_009784995.1 Treponema sp.
AAAAATTACGCGAAATGGGTTATACACAAACAATAATCGCGTTTACAGCAAACGCTTTGGTTGGACAGCTTAATATGTATTTACAAAACGGTTTTGACGGTTTAATTACAAAACCAATCGACTCGCTTGAACTTGACAGGTTATTAATTGAATATATAAAAAATAGAAAAGATCCAAATGTTACAAAAGCGGCGAAGTATACTGAGCGCCAAATAAATATTAAAAAAGATGATTTGAATAACCGGAATATAGAAAAATATTTCTTGCTTGACGCTGAAAAAGCCATAAATATATTGAATAATATAGATTTTAACACCATTAGTGATGAAGAAATTGATTTTTACGTAGTTACGATTCATGGAATGAAAACCGCACTTGCCAACGTTGATGAAAAAGAACTGTCAGATTTCGCTTCAAAACTGGAACAGGCTGGCAGAGATCGTAATATGACATTTTTATCAAATGAAACAGAAATATTTATAGAAGCGATCCAGGGTTTGATTAAAAAAATAAAAGTTTCTATGATGGAAAACGATGTTAATAAATCCGGCGAAATTACAGCCGAAGATGAAATATTTTTAAAAGAAAAATTGCTGTTTATTAAAAACGCGTGTTTAGCGTTTAATAAAAAAGATGTTAAAGAAGTTTTAAACGAATTAAATTCAAAAAAATGGTCATCTAATATTGAATCCGCGTTAGACGAAATTTCTACTCTCTTGCTTCATAGCGATTTTGAAAAAGCGGCGGAAATTGCCGATCATTCCCACTCAATTGTAGCAGGCGGCTTGCCGGAAATATCATAAGTTACACGCCCAATTTCTTTTACATTATTTGTTATACGCCGCGATATTTCCAATAGATCACGGGTTTCAAAAGGATAAACATTGGCGGTCATGCCATCGCTGCTATTAACCGCGCGTAACGCCAAAACCCAGCCATATTTGCGCTCGGCATTTTCTTCGTTATTTGCCGCGCTGGTGTTAATAACACCCACAGAACGAATCGGAAGAAGAACGGTAAAAGCCTGCCATATATCGTCATATAAACTTTTGCCCGCTTTATTGCGCCTGTTTTTTAATTCTTCTATATAAATGGCATCTGCTTCACGAAGGATGTCGCATTTTTCCTTTGTTACTTCGCCAAGTACGCGAACCGCAAGCCCGGGACCCGGGAATGGGTGGCGGTTTACAATTTCTTCATCAATGCCAAGAAATTTGCCAAGCTCCCGCACTTCGTATTTATAAAATTGAGAAAGCGGCTCAATAACTTTTCCCGCCTGGCGTTTCGCGACTACAAGCGGGCTCGCGACATTGTGATGGCTTTTTACTACATTAACTTTTTTCCCGTTACTGTCGCCGCTTTCGACAAAATCCGCTCGAATGCTGCCCTGCGCGAGAAAGTAATCGCCTGATAAACCAAGTCGCGCGACTTCGCGTTCCTGTATCGATATAAATAAATCGCCGATTACCTTGCGTTTTTCTTCAGGGTCAATTTTACCTTTTAAAGCGTTAAGGAATTCCTCTTGCGCGTTTATAACATAAATATTTTTCGCTCCAAGTTTTTCCAAAATCGCGCGGACAGCCGTAGTTTCATTTTTGCGCATAAGTCCTGTGTCCATGTACATAAGATGAATTTGTTCGCCGTTAAAAATTTTTAACAAAAGAGCGGCAACAACAGTAGAATCAACTCCGCCGGAAATTAAAAGCAGTATAGGATTGTTTCCAACTCGCGCTTTTAAGATTTGGCTTTGTTCTTCGATATATTTTTCCATTTTGATTTATTCTCCGAATAAAATCTTTTACTGTTGTAGTTTGATCCCGCGTTTTTTTAGATTTTCAATATTATGCATGGCAGCTAAATTTCCCTGAACCGCGGCGTAATTATACCATTCGTAAGCTTTTTGAAAATCCTGAGGTACACCCTTGCCGTTTTCATAACAGGAACCAAGAGAGTTTTGCGCGGGAGCGTATCCGTGTTCGGCGGATTTTTTATACCACTCTATCGCTTTCGCGATATCCGCTTCCGCTCCTTTGCCTGTCTCGTAACAGTTTCCAATATGATATTGCGCGAAAACATTTCCCTGATTTGCGGCTTTACTGTACCAATTATAAGCTTCGTCTAAATCTTTTGGAACACCATTTCCATTTTCGTAACAAAATCCCAGGTTGCCTTGAGCAGGCGCGTATCCTTGTTCCGCCGATTTTACATAATATAAAACCGCTTTTTCAATATCCGCTTCTATTCCAAGTCCGCTTTCAAAACACCATCCCAAATTACATTGAGCTGGAGCATACCCCTGTGTGGCGGACTTGTGATAGTATTCAACCGCTTTTTCCAAATTCTGCGGCACTCCGTGACATTTCTCATAACAGAATGCCAGATTACATTGAGCAGGCGCGTACCCTTTTTCTGATGCCTTTAAATAATAATCAAAAGCGTCCGCGAAATTATTGAGCATTCCTGCCATGTTACCTTTGTTATACAAAACTTCCGGATCCGTATCTGTAAATTTATCTGCCGTCATTTTTCTTTTCTCCTTTTTTTGCCTTACGAGGCATAATTATCAAAGTATCCTTGAATCAAAACAACAGGTGTGCCTTTATCACCCGAGCCGCTTACAAGATCGCAAAGGCTGCCAAGTAAATCCGTAAGCTGTCTTGGCGTTGTGCCTTCGGCTTCCATCTTACCCATCTGGTCAACTCCCGCTTTCGCCTTTATCGCTTTTTTTATCGCTTTGCGCGCTTCGTCTTTTGAAAGGTCCGCGAAATTGTTATCCGCAAGAAATTTTAATTTTAATTCATTGGGTGTTCCCGTTAAACCAGTTGAAAACGCGGGGGCTATCACAGGATCGGCAAGTTCCCAAATGCCGCCGACTGGATCTTTAAAGCCGCCGTCTCCGTACACTAAAACTTCAACTGTCTTGCCGCTTAACTCACGAAGCGCCTTTTGCATCTTCTGAACAAAGCCATTGCAATCGCGGGGAAATAATTTAACCCTGTCTTCAGTCGCTTTGTTCGAACCGAGCAATCCGTAAAGTTCGTTATACCCGCTGCCATTTACAGAGTTTTTTAAAAGGTCGTCAAGACCGATAACCTTTTTCGCGCCCGCGACAGTTAACGCTCGTTTTGTTCTGGCTCTTGTGTGAATGTCCGCCGCGATAACCTGATCGGTGTATTCAAGGATTCGTTTTGGATCGGCGCAAAGAATTATATCGATATTTGAACCGAGAGATTTATAATAGGAAACATAGTCGATGCCTGTAAATCTGTGTTTAACTTCGCTGCCGAAAAGACGGCGGTAATCAGATTCGCTTAAGCAATCGGAATACGGGTTGAGTTTTTTATCGTCGATATCATCCCAAGTTATCAGCTGGTTGCCGACTTCATCCGCGGGATAGCTAAGTAAAACCGTCACTTTATCCGCGCCTTGCGCGATACCTTTAAGCAGCATGGCGAAACGGTTTCTGCTCAAAATCGGAAAAACAACGCCGACATGTCCGCCGTTGAACTTGTCTCGCGCATCGCTAGCGATCTGTTCTATCGAAGCATAATTTCCCTGCGAGCGGGCGACCACAGCCTCGGTAATGCCGATGATGTCGCCGTCATTGATGTTAATATTTTCATGTTCGATTGTGTCTTTTACAGTTTGACAAATAACGGCTACAAGATCGTCGGACTCCCGGATTATCGGCGTCCGCAGTCCCAGCGCTTTTGTCCCTATTACTCTCATGGTTAGAGTCTATCAGAAAAACAGCGCTTTAACAATGAGGTGTCAAGCTGAATAAACCGCCTTTTTTTCCGCTACCTGACTGTAAGGAACAATTTCTTTTATTGAATATTCTTTATTTTCGATTTCGGATTCAAGGTCATAATAATACAGCATTTTTCTTTACAGTGACTGGTTTAAATTTATATCCGCGGACTATTTCTTAAACTCAATTTCGCCGGAAACAACATCCGCGGTAACGGCATCACCTTCACGAATTAAGCCTGCGATCATTTGTTTGGCAAGCGGGTTTTCAAGGTCGCTTTGGATCGTTCGTTTCAAGGGACGAGCGCCGAACAATGGATCGTAGCCACGTTCACAAAGCAGAGACTTAGCGGCTTCTGTTAAATTGAGGGTAATCTTGCGATCAGCCAGGCGTTGCGAAAGCCGCATTAGTTGAATGTCAACGATTTTACCGATTTCGTCTTTGCCCAATCTGTTAAAAATAACAGTTTCGTCAATGCGGTTTAAAAATTCAGGTCTAAAACTTTTCTTTAAAAGCTCCATAAGCGAACTGCGTAACATTTCAATACTTGCCGATTTAGACTCACCCATTTCCAAAATTAAATCCGAGCCGAGGTTACTTGTCATTATAATTATTACATTTTTAAAATCGACAACTCGTCCCTGCCCGTCTGTTAAGCGTCCGTCATCAAGGATTTGCAAAAACACGTTAAAAACTTCGCCGTGCGCTTTTTCGATTTCGTCAAAAAGAATGACACTATAAGGTCTGCGCCTGACAGCCTCCGTAAGCTGACCACCCTGCTCATAACCGACGTATCCCGGAGGCGCGCCAATGAGTCGGCTGACGGAATGTTTTTCGCCGTACTCGCTCATGTCGATCCTTGTAAGGGCTTTTTCATCATTGAATAAAAAGTCGGCAAGGGTTTTCGCAAGCTCGGTTTTGCCGACACCTGTCGGTCCTAAAAATAAAAACGAACCTAACGGGCGTGCCGCGTCAGAAAGTCCCGCTTTATTTCGCCTGATCGCGTCGGCAACCGCGGCAAGCGCTTCGTCCTGACCTACAACTCGCTTTTCTAAAACTTTTTCCAGGTCTAAATATTTTTGCAGCTCGCCTGAAAGCATTTTAGAAACAGGAATACCTGTCCATGTTGATACTACGCCCGCGATGTCTTCTTCGCAAACTTCTTCACGTAACAGCGCAGACGCCTCTCCACCTGCTGCGGCTTCCCGTTTTTTTTCCATTTGGTCGGTAAGAGTGGTAAGCTGCTTTTGCGCTTCGGGGATTTTGCCGTGTTTTACTTCGGCTGCTTTTGAAAGATCGCCTTCACGTTCGTAGCGGGTTTCTTCTATTTTAAGTTCTTCTATTAATTGTTTTATTTCCCGGATTTTTTGAATATCAATTTTTTCACTTTCCCAGCGTGCACGCAGCGCGTCACGCTCAGATGTAAGGTCCGCGATTTCTTTTTCAAGTTTTAATAGGCGATCTTTGGAAGCGGGATCTTCTTCTCGTGATAACGCCTGGCGTTCAATGGAAAGCTGTAAAAGTTTTCTCTCAAGTTTATCAAGTTCAGTCGGACGGCTGTCAAGTTCCATTTTTAATCGGCTTGCGGCTTCATCAACAAGATCGATTGCTTTGTCGGGCAAAAATCTGCTTGTGATATAACGGCTGGACAAGCTCGCCGCAGCGACAAGCGCTTCATCTTTAATCCGCACACCATGATGAACTTCGTACCGCTCTTTGAGCCCGCGTAAAATCGCGATCGTATCTTCAACCGAAGGTTCCGCCGTGTAAACTTGCTGGAAGCGCCGTTCAAGCGCGGCGTCCTTTTCGATGTGCTTGCGGTATTCGTCTAACGTTGTCGCTCCGATGCATCGAAGCTCGCCTCGCGCAAGCGCGGGTTTTAAAAGATTGGAAGCATCGGTCGCGCCTTCTGCTGCTCCCGCTCCGACAAGCGTGTGAAGCTCATCAATAAATAAAATAATTTTGCCGTCTTGTGATTGCACCTCATGAATCACAGCTTTTAATCGCTCTTCAAACTCGCCGCGGAATTTCGCTCCCGCGACAAGCGCGCCTAAATCAAGCGCTAAAAGTTTTTTTCTTTTTAAGCCTTCAGGCACATCGCCCGCGACTATTCGCCTGGCGAGTCCTTCGACAATCGCGGTTTTGCCGACGCCCGGCTCGCCTATTAACACGGGATTATTTTTTGTGCGGCGGGAAAGCACCTGCATACACCGGCGGATTTCTTCGTCACGTCCGATTACGGGGTCAAGTTTTTCCTGACGGGCAAGAGAAGTTAAATCACGGCAGTAGCGTTCGAGCACTTGATATTTTTCTTCGGGGTTTTGATCTGTAACGCGAGAGTTTCCCCTAACCTGTTTTAGCGCACTAAGAATCGCGTTTTTATTTACGCCCGCTTTTTTAAGAAGGTCAGCCGCTTTACCGTCACCTGCCGACATCGCAATAAGAATATGCTCGGTACTTACATAATCGTCTTTAAGCGCCGAAGCTTCACCTTCAGCTTTCGCCAAAGTTTTTGATAATAATGAAGAATAAAAAACCTGCGCCGCTTCTCCATAAATTTTAGGCGTACTTTTTACCAGCGCTTCTACACTGGAGGATAACCCCGTAACATCGCCGCCGATTCGTTCGATTATGGGTGTGACAATTCCATTTTCCTGACGTAGAAGCGCCAAAAGTAAATGTTCGTTTTCCACCTGCGAATGGTCGTCTTTTTGCGCGATGGCGGTAGCTTCGTTTATCGCGTCTTGAGCTTTTATTGTAAATTTGTCGTAGTTCATGTTTATTCTATATTATATAGACAAATACCTTTTTTCAATATAAATAATTTTTTCTTTCTCATGTTGACTATTCCGACCAAATGTACTATATTGGTCATTATAGGAGATAAAATATGCCGCGGGCATTAACGGAACAGGAAAAGTGCAGGCTTTGTAAAAGGCTTTTGGAAAAAGGAAAAGCTATCGTTCTTTCGCAGGGTATAAAAAAGGTAAGTGTCGACGATATCGCCAAAGCCGCCGGAATGGCTAAGGGGTCGTTTTATCAGCACTTTGAGTCAAAGGAAGTTTTTTTGTACGAGCTTATCGAGGATATCCACATGCAGATTTTTGAACAAGCGCGGCAGATGATTCAAGGCGGAGGAAATAATTTGCAAGCGAATACCCGTACTTTTTTGATGAATCTTTTTCACATGCCGCAGATGGTTTTTTTTAGTAAAAATTATCACGAGATAAACGAGCTTTTTGAATCAATGCCGGAAAAAGAAGCGCTGTCCGCTCAGCAAATGGAAAAGGATATGTTCGAAAAACTTTTAGTTATGGCAGGGCTCGATACGCAAAAAGTAAAACCGGGCGTTGTCAGTAATTATGTTCACGCTCTTTATTTGATTATGGGCAGCGAACTTATGATCGAAGATGATTTAGCAGAAACTTTTGAACATATAATGGACAATTTGATTTTCTACATTTTTGGAGGAGAAAAATGATAATTTTTTATTTTTCAGGAACAGGTAATTCTAAATATATAGCCGAACTTTTTTGCCAAATAATGGAAGTAGGCGGTTATACCAACACCAAATGTTTTTCTATCGAGGAAAACATCGATTTTGAAAGTTTGATAGATACCGAAGAAACCATCGGTTTTTGCTATCCGATATTTTTTTCTAGAGCGCCAAAAATTATGCGGGAATTTGTAACAAGGCACATGGAAAAACTTAAAAATAAAAAGTTGATTATTTTTTGCACTCAAATGATTTTATCCGGCGACGGCGCAAGAGCGTTAACCTATATCTTTCCAAAAAAGGATCGCCGTTTTTTAAATGTGATATACACTGAACATTTTTTTATGCCAAATAATGTTACTGACTTACTCATTCTTCCTGTAGAAAGCGGAAAAAGTTTGCGAAAATACATTGTCAAATCCGAAAAGAAAATGCAAAAGGTTTGCCGTAATATAAAAAACGGAAAAATAAAAAAAAGAGGGTTTAATGTATTTTCTCAACTTTTGGGATTATTGCAGGCTGTTTTTGTAAAGTCGATGGAAAGAAAAGCGCACGATTGGCTTAAGATTAACGGCGATTGTAGTTTATGCGGAAAATGTGTTTCTGTTTGTCCAACAAAAAATCTTGTGTGTGAAAACCAAAAGATTATACCCAAATACAATTGTACTCTTTGTTACCGCTGTATTAACGAATGTCCGCAAAAAGCGATAACTTTTATTTTTAATGGAAAGGTGAAAAAACAATATAAATGGAGTGAAACATGAATTTATTTACAATTTCTGATTTGTCAAAAGAATACGGCGATGGCAGCGCAAAAGTTATTGCATTAAAAAACATTAACTTGACCATACCGCAAGGAAAGTTTATCGCCATTTTAGGAGCAAGCGGCTCTGGTAAATCTACACTGCTTAACATGCTCGGCTGTATGGATACTCCTACTTCCGGAAAAATTCTTTTCCATGATACAAACATCACTTCTTTTAACAAAGCTCAAATGACAAACTTTCGCGCGGAACATATCGGTTTTGTGTTTCAAAGTTACAATTTGCTGCCGGATTTAACCGCCACAGAAAACGTAGAGTTTTCTACAGAGCTTGCAGGTCTTTCACGCAAAGAAGCGCAAAACGCTCTTGGATTGGTTGGATTATCAGATCGCATTAACCATTACCCTGCAGAGCTTTCTGGCGGAGAGCAGCAGAGAGTTTCCATCGCGAGGGCAATCGCGAAAAACCCTGAAGTTTTGTTATGCGACGAGCCAACAGGAGCATTAGATTTTAATACAGGTATCATGGTATTGGAAGTGTTAAAGCAAATCCACAAGGAAAGAAAAACTTCTGTTCTTTTAATTACGCACAATCAGGAAATTGCAAAAATGGCGGATGTGGTTATTTCTTTAGGAAGCGGAGAAATACAAAACATAACTGAAAACGAATCTCCGTTATCTGCTTCGGAGTTAACATGGTAAACACAAATTTTCGCCTTGTTCAACGAAAAATAAAAAGACATATTCCGCAGCTTTTGGGGCTTGTTTTGCTCCTTATCGTTGGCGTTTGCTTTTTTATCACGCTTTTTACTATAGTACTTAGATTTGAGGAAACAGCAGAACAGTATTTTATCGATAATTCTTACGCCGACATAACTTTTTACGGAACGTTCAACGAAGAAGATGTAAAAGAGCTTTCTAATCTTGACGGCGTTTTGTCGGCGCAAGGGCGGACAGTCAGAGATTTCCGCGAAGGTGGCAGGTATGCTATTTTTTCTACCGTCAGAAATGAGTGTATTTATCGCGCGATTACATTAACAGATATTAATATCCCATACATATATGAAGGAAGAATGCCAACAAACGAAACTGAATGTATATTGTTAAGGCGAAACGCAAGAGCTTTGGGGTTTTCTATCGGTGACAAGTTAAGGCTTGGAGGTAAACTTCTAACAATAACCGGTCTTGCCGCCTCTCCTGAATATATTTACATGGTGCAAAATGAACGTACAATGATGGCACAACCGGATAGATTCGCTGTTGTATTTGTAACAAATGATTTTTTTGAAGATGAAAATAGCGAGGTTTTGCAAGATGAATGGCAGCAAAGTTTTAACGAAATTGTCGTATTAACAGACAGAAGCATTTCTGTCTCGGAAGCTTCACAGGTTATAGGAGCGTTCAGAACTGAACTGCAAAAAGATCAAATTAATCATTACCTTTACCGTAATGATTTAGATGAAATACGTTCGTTTGCCTACATTTTCCCGCTTGTTTTCGCAGTGTTAATCGCTGTTGTTATTTATGTTATGCTCTCTCGTACAATTCAAAAAGACAGAAAACAAATCGGTACAATGAAAGCTCTTGGTCTTTCTGACAAAAAAATCATCGGCATTTATCTTTGGCAGTTTTGTATTGCAGCATTTGTTGGCGCTCTTTTGGGATGCGCCGCTGCGGTAATTGTTACTGACAGCATCATCGGGATTTTTTCCTCGATGTTTGAAGTGCCAACACTTAAGTTTGTCTTTTATCCAAACCTTTGGTTTTTTGCGCTTTTTGTTTCTGTTTTATTGTGTGTTGTTTCTGGTTTAATTTCATTGTTTCCGATACTACCTCTTTTGCCCGCA
>WQXE01000073.1 GCA_009784995.1 Treponema sp.
TGATGTATCCCCTTCCCTGTTTTTAAAACCGTTATTTATATTATCCCAGGCGCTTTCCAAAGTGCGCACACTTGTAGTTCCTACCGCTATTATTTTTCGTCCGGCTTCTTTCGCGTATTGGATTTTTATGGCGGTTTGTTCGTTGATAAAATAAGTTTCCTTGTGCATTTTATGGTCTTTGATATTTTCCGAACGAACAGGCAAAAATGTGCCAAGCCCTACATGAAGTGTTACAAAAAGTCTTTCGATTCCTTTTTCATCAAGTTTATCTAAAAGTTCCTGAGTAAAATGCAGTCCCGCTGTCGGAGCAGCCGCGGAGCCTGTTTTGTTCGCGTAGATTGTTTGGTATCTTTCGCTATCGATAGTTTCGTCTTTTCGTTTTATATACGGCGGCAGCGGAATATGACCGTATTTGTCAAAAAACTCGTCATCGATATTTTTTTCAAATTGTAAATACCTAAACTCATCTAGCGCTTTTGTTATAATCGCTTCCGCGATATTTTGTCTGTTATCATCATAAAAAATATAACGGCTGCCGGGTTTTCGCCTTTTCGCGTGTTGAACTATTGTTTTCCATTCTTCGTTTAGATTATCATCAAGATTTTTTTCCAGTAATAAAAATTCTACTGCCGCGCCTGTATCAACCGACTTTCCAACAAGGCGCGCTTTTCGCACCTTTGTATCATTAAAAACAAGTAATGGTTTTTCGCCAGAGGGACTTAAAAAACATTCTTTACAAAGAATATCAGGTAAATCATTTACATAACTGTGTGTTCGTTCACTTGTAGCGCGATTAAGAGTCATTAACCTGCTTAAACCTCGTTCCTTGGAAGGAAACTGCGCGATCAAATGTTCTGGAAGATCAAAATAAAAATCATTTGTTTTCATTTTAGAATAATGAACCTTCATTATGATTTACAGGTTTAAGTCCCAAGTGTCCGTACGCGAGAGTCGTTACCATTCGTCCGCGCGGAGTTCGTTGCAAAAGACCAACCTGAATTAAATATGGTTCATAATAATCTTCGAGTGTCTCAATAGATTCGCCGATGGAAATCGCGAGTGTTTCAGCTCCCACAGGTCCACCCTTGTAACGTTCTACTATAATACTCAATATTTCTCTGTCTTGTTTTTCCAATCCAAGCTCGTCAATTTCCAAACGCGCTAAACCATCGCGCACCACATTAAACGTGATCGAAGGTTCCTTCGCGTATTGAGCGAAATCACGCATACGCCGCAAAAGACGGTTTACAACACGCGGTGTCCCCCTGGAAGATTTTGCCAAAAGGCTGGCGGCGTCATTATTAATTTTTACATTTAAAATCCCTGCGGAACGCCTGACGATCGCTTCCATTTCTTCCTGTTCATAAAATGAAAATCTAAATGGAATACCAAAACGGCTGATAAGCGGACCTGATACAACTCCCGCTTTTGTTGTAGCTCCTACAAGGGTAAATGGTTTTATGGCAATCCTTAAAGTTCTTGCCATCGGTCCCTGCCCTACAACCCAGTCAATTCCGTAATCTTCCATCGCGATATATAAAAGTTCTTCGATGGCTGGTTTTAATCTGTGTATCTCGTCAATAAAAAAAACATCACGCTCTTTTAAATTAGTTAAAAGCCCGACCAAATCTTTTGGTTTATCAAGCGCGGGCGCTGAAGTTTGCACAAAACCTGTATTTAATTCGTTCGCGACAACCTGCGCTAAAGTTGTTTTTCCAAGCCCGGGTGGTCCAATTAAAAAAATGTGATCCAGGCTTTCGCCGCGCTGCTTGGCTGTGGAAATAAAAATGGAAAGATTTTCTTTCATTCCTTTTTGCCCGATAAACTCGGACATATATTTTGGGCGAAGGCTCGTATCTTTGTCATCTTCGCCATTTTGTTGTTCCGGACGCACAAGGCTGTCATTTTGTTTTTTCATGCGCCGCTCAAGTAGACAATGGCTTCTTGGAATAACAGTTTTTCTTTTTCTGCCGGGGAAATATCGGTATTTGAATCAAAAGAGACTTCGACTTTTTCAAGCGCTTCCGCGGCGGATTTTCTGTCGTACCCCATGCCTACAAGCGCTTCAACAAGATCATTATATGGAGAAGAAATGGCTATTTTATCCTGAGATTGAATCAATTTACCCTTTAACGATAAAAGCATTTTTTGCGCTGTTTTTTTACCAAGCCCGGGTACAGTTTCAAGGCGAGCTAGATCGCCGTTTTCAAGCGCGTTTTCCAAATCAATTTGGCTGATTCCACTCATTATTTTTATAGCGCCTTTGGGACCGATACCCTCAACCTTTAATAATTCCAAAAAGGTATTTCGCCGCTTTTCGTTGGAAAAACCAAAAAATTTCATTTGGTCTTCCCGGTGATAAAGCCAGGTAAACACTCTACATTCACTTTTAAGAGAAAGCTCCTGAATATCGTTTGCGGGCATCGATATATCCCATTCAATATCACCGCTTAAAATAAAGACAGAGTCGATGTTTTTCGCGCTTAAAATACCCCGTATACTGTTAAACATATAAAGAGTTTATCATTTATCTAATAAAAAATGAAGATTTTCCTGCAACTTTAGTGTATAATGTAACTCTAAATGGATATGAAAAAAAATATTATGACAAAAACTCAGGAAAATGAATATTTGGCGGGTTGTACACTGGCGCAAATGTGCCTTTTTGTATCGCGAAAATATAACGAAAATGCCGCTTTTTCAATGATAAATGACGGACAAATAAATAGTGAAGTAACCTATAAACAAATGGGTGAACGATCATGGCAGTTCGCTTCAATCTTAATGGAGTTGGGAATTCAAAAAGGCGACAGGGTTATGCTGTTTTCGGAAAATTGCCCTGAATGGCCGCTTACCTATTTTGGAATCTCGATCGCTGGCGCTGTTTCTGTGCCTTTGCTTACTGGTTTTTCCAACGAGCAGATTCAGCATATAATAGAACATTCCGGTGTTAAAGCGGTCTGTATAAGCCGTTCGATGGCGGAAAAAATTGAAAATGCCGAAAGTGAATCCGATAAAAACGCGTCTTCAGTATTTCGTAAAGTCCCGTTAATTTATATCGATAATTACGCTTCAACCGCGGAAGTACAAGTTTTTTTTAACAGTGAAGAAAAACAACATAATTTTAATTCGATTCAATTAAATTCCAATGATGAATATCCAAAGCCGCTTCAGGATAATCCGAATGATTTGGCAAGTATCATCTACACAAGCGGAACGCAGGGAAACAGTAAAGGCGTTATGCTTTCAAGCAAAAATATTATTTTTAGCGCGAGATCTTCTTTTTCTTTTATTACAATTACTCCAAAAGACAAACTGCTTTCTGTACTGCCGCTCGCTCACTCTTATGAATGTGGTCTGGGTCTCATTGCGCCTGTAATGTGCGGAGCCAGTATCACCTATCTTGACCGTCCACCTTCACCTTCGGTTTTACTTCCCGCTCTTGAACTTATCCGCCCGACAGTTATGACATCCGTTCCGCTTCTTATAGAAAAAGTTTATAACAATGGTATCGCGCCGAAACTAGCGAAAAATAAATTATATAAATTTCCTTTAACCCGCCCGCTTGCAATAAGAGTCGCGGGAAAAAAATTAAAAAAAGCATTGGGAGGCCGCTTGCGGTTTTTCGGTATTGGCGGAGCGCCTCTGGCTCCCGATGTAGAAAAATTTCTTTACCGCGCGAAGTTCCCATATACGATTGGCTACGGTCTTACAGAAGCCGCTCCATTAGTCGCGGGTAACGCTCCACACAAATTTACATTGAGATCAGGCATCGTTCCGCCAAAGGGTGTTAAACTTAGAATCGCGAAATGTCTTAATAACTCCGAATCAAACGAAGGTGAGATTCAGGTAACAGGACCAAATATTATGCTGGGTTATTATAATGACAGCGAAAAAACAATGGAAACAATTACATCCGACGGTTGGCTTCGCACGGGAGACCTCGGTAACTTTGATAAAAAAGGACAGTTACATATCAGAGGCAGATTAAAAGCTTTAATACTCGGACCATCGGGTGAAAATATTTATCCCGAAGAAATCGAAAGGCTTTTGGGATCATCGCAGCTTATAGAAGAATCCCTTGTGTACTCGGGGCAAAAAGGCGAACTTATCGCTTTGGTACGGCTTAGCGAAGCCGCGAAAACAGCTTGTATTGTGCTTGAACACGCGTTGGAAGATCTGCGCACCTGGGTAAATAAAAAGCTCGCCGCTTTTTCTAAACTTAGCAGGATAGAAATTAAGTACGAGCCTTTTGAAAAAACCCCAACAATGAAAATCAAACGTTACTTATATGTTTAATTAAAATAAAAAATTTACCACGAACCACACGAACCATCACGAAAAAAGAAAAGATAGAGAAGTACGGGTTCGTGAACGTGCCGCAGGCACGATTTCGTGTGGTTGGTGGTTAAAAATTCTTAATTTTTTATTGTGATTAACTGTACCTACCTTGTTGATATTTGGTTTTTTAATTATAGTGATACATATGATAAGCTACATTGAACCAAGGCTTTTAAAGGGTTTTAGGGATTTTCTTCCACACACGGAAATTATCCGCCGCGGGTTAATCGAAAATATAGAAAATACTTTTAAAACATTCGGCTTTGTCCCGATTGATACTCCCGCTATGGAATACGCAGAAATTCTTTTAGGCAAGGGTGGCGGAGAAACAGAAAAACAAATCTACCGTTTTAAAGATAACGGAGATCGGGATGTTGCGCTGCGTTTTGATCTTACTGTCCCCTTCGCGAGGTTTATCGCTTTACACAGAAACGAACTTACATTTCCTTTTAAAAGGTATCACATAGGTAAAGTCTGGAGAGGTGAAAATACTCAGCGAGGCCGCTACCGCGAATTTACACAATGCGATTTTGATATAATCGGCAACGATTCACCATCCTCGGATTTTGAAATACTTTTATTAATACGCGCTACCCTTTTAAACCTTGGGCTTGATGTTACTATCAATGTAAACCACCGCGCTTTATTTAACCGTTTTTTATCACACATAGGACAAGTAGAAAAATCCGTAGAAATCCTGCGTATAGTCGATAAACTTTCAAAAATAGGCGAAGAAGAAACACGCAAAAGCCTCTGCGAAATTTCAGGGGATGTAAACGTGCGAAAAATCCTGGAGTTTATCGGAGCGAAGGGAAGTTTTAAGGAAGTCCTTGATCGTATAACTGAATTATCAGGCGGCGCTTGCGCGGAATCACAGCGGCTTTCCATGTTATATCAATTTATGCTGGATGCCATGCCGAATCAAAACAACGAACCATTTGTTCTGGCTCCTTCGATAACACGGGGATTGGATTACTACACAGGCGTGGTTTTTGAAACTTTTTTAAACGACATGCCCGATATCGGCTCGATTTGTTCAGGAGGACGTTATGATAACCTGGCAGGTTTGTATTCCAAAGATACATCGATAAGCGGAGTCGGCTCTTCAATCGGATTGGACAGGCTTTTAGCCGCGTTGGAAAGTTTAAATAAATTGCCGCCATCAAACAGTTGCTCTATAGCGATTGTCTGCGTCGAAATTGAAAAATCAGGACAGTATCAGGCGCTAGCCGCTAGATTTCGTCAGGAAGGTTTACCTTGCGAAGTTTTTTTAGAAACAGGAGGAAACCCGGACAAACATCTTGTAAAACAGTTTGTATTAGCCGAAAAAAAAGGAATACGTTATGTAATTATACCCGGTGTTAATCCATTAACGGATAATATAACATTACGTGAAATCGCGGCGCGCAAGAATAATGAAATTTCAATAAATGAAGCTATTACTTATCTTACTTCATTGATACACGGTTAATAAAATGCCTTTAACAGAAAATATTTTAAAAAAAAGAACTGGTATCGTTTTATTAATATTTTTAGCGGCTGTTATTTCGGCAGCTGTTTGGTTTATAATCTCATCTGTATTTGAATTTTCATTAACGATTTATATTTATATCATAATTATTATTTGTCCCTGTATTTCCGTACTTGCCATACCTGCCATTTTAAAAACCGCGATTGGAATATTAACGAAGAATGGCATATTGTTAAAAAACAAACAATTATTTGAATCTATAGAAAAAATACAGATAATCGCGTTTGAAAAAACAGGAATAATAACAGAAGGAAAACCTGAAATAATTGATTTAATTATCGGTAACAGTGAATGGGGAATAGGAAACTGGAAAGAATCAAAAGAAATAAATGACAACTTTTTACAATTGGCGGCGTCCGCGGAAAAAAGAAGCGAAGATCCGCTTGGACTGGCAATTGTTAATGAAGCCGAAAAAAGAAAGTTATCATTACATGAAATTAAAGACTTAAATATATTTAGCGGATTGGGAATTGAAACAAATGTTATTATTCCAAATTCCAATTCAATTAATGGCGTGCCTGTTTTAATTGGCAATAAAAGATTGATGTTAAAAAAAAATATCATACTTGGAAAATTTGATAATATTTCTGACAGGCTTTCCAATGAAGGAAAAAATCCGGTTTTTGTCGCGCTTCATGGAAAGATAGCGGGAATTATCGTTTTAAACGACATAATAAAAACAAATACAAACTCCGCCATAGAAAAAATTTACAAAATAGGTATTGATATAATACTTATAACTGAAGAAAACAGAGAAACATCCGAAGCCATAGCGAAAAAATCCGGAATAAAACGGGTAATATCCGAAGTATTACCTCAGGATAAAAATGTAATTATAAAAAATCTGCAAACAGGAAATAAAAAAGTTACCATGATTGGATTTTCCAAAAACGATGTTTACGCTCTTAATCAAGCTGATATCGCGATAGCGTTTTCAAGCTCTTCAGACAGTGTTAAAAAAGCCGCTGATATTACATTAACAAGTAATGATCTTATGGATTTCTTTATATTATTTAATTTGAGTAAAAACGCGAACCGTTTAGTAAAACAAAATTTATTTTGGGTTTTTATATACAACGCTCTTGTCATTCCTCTTTCAGGCGGACTTTTATACATTTTTGGAGGTCTTTTTATAAATCCGGTTTTTACCGCCGGGGTTATATTCTTAAGTTCTATGTCAATTTTATTGAATTTCCTGAAGCTAAAATTACTTAAAAAATAAGAGTTTTGAGGTTCCCTAAGTATTTAAAAATTGTTATACTGTTCTTATGACAAAAATCAACATGAAAACACCGCTAGTAGAGATAGACGGGGATGAAATGACCCGCGTTTTATGGGAAGTTATCAAGGAAAAACTGCTTTCTCCTTTTATCGAATTAAAAACAGAGTACTACGATCTTGGACTTTCCAACCGGGATAATACAAATGACGAAGTTACAGTTCAATCCGCGCATGCGATTAAAAAATACGGTGTCGGCGTAAAGTGCGCCACCATTACCGCGAATACCGCGAGACAAAAAGAATATAATTTAAAACACTTGCATCCAAGTCCAAACGCTACAATAAGAGCGATTCTTGACGGAACCGTATTTCGTAAACCAATCTCTGTAAACCGGATAAAGCCTTCTGTAATTACGTGGAAAGCGCCTATCGTTATCGGACGTCACGCTTACGGTGATGTTTATAAAGCCGCTGAAATGGAAATTGACGGGCCTGGTAAAGTAGAAATGGTTTATACAAAATCCGACGGAACAGAACGCCGCGTAAAAATCGCCGACTTTGAAGGCAGCGGCATCGTACAAGGTATGCATAATTATGATGAGTCGATTAAAAGTTTCGCGCGCGCGTGTTTTCTTTACGCTATTAACGAAAAAATACCTTTATGGTTCGCTACCAAAGATACAATTTCCAAAACCTACGATGGCCGCTTTAAAGCGATATTCGAAGAAATTTACGAAACCGAATTTAAAGAAAAATGCGCCGCGGCGGGAATCGAATATTTTTATACATTGATAGATGACGCTGTCGCCCGCGTTGTTAAAAGCGAAGGCGGATTTTTATGGGCATGTAAAAATTATGACGGCGATGTTCAAAGCGACATGATCGCTAGCGCCGCTGGAAGTCTCGCGATGATGACTAGCGTGCTTGTTTCTCCATCGGGCGTATTTGAATACGAAGCGGCTCACGGCACTGTACAACAGCACTACTACCGCTGGCAAAAAGGCGAGAAAACAAGCACAAATCCCGCCGCGTTAATTTTCGCGTGGAGTGGCGCGCTTTCCAAACGCGCGGAGCTTGACGGTCTTAGCGACCTAACAGATTTCGCGCGACGTTTGGAAAAAGCGGTATTATCTACAATAGAAGATGGAATAATGACAGGTGATTTAGCAAAACTTTCTGATCCGCCGCCTGTTAAAGTTTTAAATTCATGGGAATTTATTGATGAAATCTCTTCACGGTTATAATTATTATTTCGTGATGGTTCGTGTGCATATCGAAGATATGATTCGTGGTAAAAAATATAGGAGTTAGAATGAGTAATTTTGATTTAGCGCGGCGGCAGGCAAAACTTGTTTTGGAAGACGGCAGTGAATATTTAGGATGGTCTTTTGGCAGAGGCAAAAGCGTCGCCGGCGAAGTAGTTTTTAACACAGGAATGTCAGGCCTGATTCAATCCTTGACCGATCCCGGATGCAAGGGACAAATTTTTGTATCTACCTGGCCTATTGCCGGTAACATTGGCGTGCCTGTTAATAAAAACGGTGCGCCTTTTTTTGATGAACACAATATTCCTGTTTTACTTGAATCAGAAAAAATACAAGTTAGCGGTCTTATTGTTTCAGATCTTTGCGAAGAGCCAAGCCACTATTCAATGAAACTTTCGTTATCAGCCTGGCTTGATAAAGGAAGTATTCCCGGTATATATGGCATCGACACACGCGCTGTCGCGATTCGCGTTCGTGACCGCGGCACAATGCGCGGTAAAATCCTTATCGAAAATAAAGACAAAGAGGGTTTTGACGATGTCTCCCTTAATAAAATAAAACTTACAAACGAAGCCGGAGTAGCGTTAAACGAAATTAAAACTTATGTTCCAAAAGAAAATAATACAGGCATTAAAATCGCTCTTATCGACTGCGGCGTAAAAGCAAACTTAATCCGCTGTCTTTTAAACCGCGGCGCGGAAGTTATACGAATACCATGTAATCTTGACATAAAAGATGTTAATTATGACGGGCTTTTAATTTCTAACGGACCCGGCGATCCAAAAGAATATAAAAAATTAATAGAAACAGTTAAAACCGCGCTTTCATTAAATAAACCTGTTTTTGGTGTAGGTCTTGGAAACTTAATTATGGCGCTTGCCGCTGGAGCCGACACATATAAATTGCAATTCGGACACAGGGGACAAAACCAGCCAAGTTACGAAAACACCAACGCAGACGAAGGTAAAAACCGCTGTTATGTTACATCGCAAAATCACGGTTACGCTGTAAGAGCAGAAACACTTCCGCAAAACTGGAAACAGTGGTTTACAAACGGCAACGACGGCACTGTAGAAGGAATTAAGTGCGAAAATAAACCATTCAGCGCAGTTCAATTCTATCCCGAAGGATGTCCCGGTTCAAAAGATACAGAATATGTTATCGATTACTTTCTCAATCAAATTAAGGAAAATAAATAATGACACCTAATTCAAAATCAAACAATCAGCTTCCTAATAAGGTTTTAATACTTGGTTCCGGAGGATTAAAGATCGGACAAGCCGGAGAATTTGATTATTCAGGTTCTCAGGCAATTAAAGCGTTACGCGAAGAAGGCATTAAAACCATTTTAATAAATCCTAATATCGCTACTATTCAAACAAGCGAAGGAATGGCGGATTCTACTTATTTTCTTCCTGTAACTCCTGAATATGTGCGCAAAGTTATCGAAAAAGACA
>WQXE01000074.1 GCA_009784995.1 Treponema sp.
CGATCTCGTAGACCAGACACAAACGCGGGTCATAGCCTTCCCCTGTCGATATGTTACCTACAGGTTATACTTCATTTACCTAACTGTCTCTGGTTAACTTTTTATCATTCCTCCGTGGTTAAAAAATTCCTAGAATTTTCTCTCGCAAAGACGCTAAGCTCGCAAAGGACGCAAAGTTTATAGAACAAGAACTTTATTCCTTGTTTGATCGTAACGGACAAATCCTTTTGCGTCTCCAATATATTCAAAGGATGCTCCGCCTTTATCAGAGTAACGAACAAAAACATGAATTGTTTTATCTTTGATAGAAACATTACCGAATATATCAACTTTTTCATTTTCTTTAACAAGAAGGTTATCTCCACCTGGTTCAAAGACTACACCGTCTCTATGGAGTTCATCGCTGTAATATCCTTTTTCAGTATTTCCTTTATCATTACTTATAGTAAAAAACATAAAACAATTTTTATCGTATTCAGCAAAGCCATGTAATGCTTCAGGTTTTTTTATGCCAAGTTTTTCACGGGTAAATGAATTACCAATATTGGTTTTTTTCATAACCATTGGTTGCACAATTTGTTTATTAGCGTTAATTCCCATCTTTCTCTCTCCTTTATTTTTCCAGCTTCATATTTATCCAGTACCTAAAACTTAGGCGCCGAACGAGCTGTTAGTTTACTCAACTTTCTCTGACTACACCACAAAAAAGTGGTACCTGTTACACTTGCATACACTCAAGGGCGCACCACACGGAAACCGCTTTGTGGGTTCCTGCTGTTCGGGGAGGCGGCTGGGCGGCTAGACGAATAAGTGCCAGAAGCAACGCTCCCATAATGCCCGCCGCGCTGCACGCGACCCATGCCAGAATCGGGACCTTCGTAATTAGACTGTGGACTGCTTGGATATGTCGCTTGCCAATCCCAGCACCACTCCGCCACATTGCCATGCATGTCAAATAAACCATATAAATTAGGTAGTTTTAATCCAACCTGATGCGTTCTGTTATTTGAATTATCAGAATACCAAGCGTAATTTACAAGCTCACTTTGTATATCTCCAAAATACCAGTTTGTAGTTGTTCCAGCTCTGCAAGCATATTCCCATTCTGCCTCTGTAGGTAATCTATAACCGTTTTCGCCCAAGTTAGCTGTTACATTTGCGGCTATTATATGGTTTCCGCTTCTGGTTATATTTGTTATTGTATAAACAGGATTAAGACCATTGCTTTCGCTCAGTTTATTGCAGAACTCTACAGCGTCAAACCATGATACATTCTCTACAGGTCGTTTTTCTTGAACTTCACCTGGAGTTACAACTCTGGCACTCTCGGTTCCCCAAAAAGAACTTGGATTATAACCCATCACAGCTTCGTACTGATCCTGTGTTACCTGATGTATGCTCATTCTGAATGTGCTTAAAGTTATTGTACCGCTGCCTGATCTTATTAAGTCGCCTCCTGGGATAGTTGCCATTGTAATTGAAACTGGTTGTGGTCCAGCAGCATTAACCACAACCGCTGCAGTATTACTTGTCTCCGTCGCTGTCTGACTCCCATTAACACTTGTGTTAGTATTCGTAACAACTACATAGTAATAAAGTGTTCCAATTGTATCTGTCGGCGGTGTGAAGGTGGTTCCTGTTCCAACAGAGGTTCCTCCTGTGTTGCTAGGGGTATTGTTTCTAAACCATTGGTAAGAAAACGTTCCACCGTCTGTTACAGGAGCTACTGCAACAAAAAGCGGTGCTGCCGTTGCGTTATGTGCGTAAGTTGCGCCTGTGGGTTGGGTATTGATAACAGGTATTTCCGCATTAATAATCGGAATTGTCGAAAACGTAATTACAGCCACATTACTTACCCTTGACGCTGTTTTGTTTCCGCCGTCACCGTTATCTGTTATTGTATTGGTAACAACTACATAATAATAAAAAATAGACGGGTCTATAGAACTTGTTGGAGGTTGGTAAAATGACGATGTTTCTCCTGTAA
The DNA here is from genome assembly GCA_009784995.1 of Treponema sp. Lineage (GTDB taxonomy): Bacteria > Spirochaetota > Spirochaetia > Treponematales > Breznakiellaceae > WQXQ01. Next base: position 1,988 of record WQXE01000074.1, read on the forward strand.
TTTCTGTTCCGCCTGAATTGCTGTTAGATGTGTTTCTAAACCATTGGTAAGTAAGTGTTCCGCCGTCTGTAACATTAGCCGTTACAGATAATGTATCAATAAGAGCAGCATTGGGCAAATAATTTTTGCTTAAAGGATGCGCAGTAATATTAGGCATTTGTGCGCTAATGGCTTTGGGAGCCCACTTGGCAAAAAGTGTCATGTCTGTATTATCAGGATACACATTAAAATCCCAGGGTTTTTCAAAAACGCCGTTATCGGTATACCAGCCTGCAAAGTTATAATCTGCTTTTGTGGGGTTTGCGGGTTGTTTTATTAATTCGTCTCTCCAGGGATATTGTTTCGCGGGGGTTGGGCTTCCGCCGTTGGCGTTAAAGGTTATTTCACTTACGCCCAATATATCCTTCATCCACGGATTCGGACAGGAGGTAATGAACAAAGAACAGAGAACAATTAACAAAGATAAGGTAAAAAATCTACCACGAATTAAACGAACAAACTCGAAATTCATTCGTGTCCATACCAAAGGTATGATTTCGTGAACGTTCCGTAGGAACAATTCGTGGTTAAAAATTCTTATATTCATATTTATTCCTCTGCGCCTTTGCGCTCTTGGCTCATAGAATTGGCTGCGTAAGCAGCTTGCGTGATTAAATTCCAAATATTCATAATCTCATACCCCCACTTACGCCTGCGCTGATGATATATGGATAGCCGCCTCTAACCATAGGCTCCACATACCATAAATCCCCTATTAAAAAACGCCAGCCAAAACCCAATCCGTAAGTCATCGAACCTTTATTGCTGCCTATAGAAAATTCATCCATACGGTTAAAAATAACGGGACCCAACATAAGCTGTAAAAAAGGACCTGTATCGGCATTTAAACCGGGTAAAAAATATTTCCAAAAAACATTTAGTTCCAAAGCATTCATTCCTTCGAAACCGAAAAACCACGCCAGTTTCATTCCAACCGACGCGCCTGTTCCGTAGCCGAAAGACATACCTCCGCCGATTACGAAGGATTCAAAATCATAAGGAATTGTTTCTATGGAAGTGGAGATGAATACTTTTTCACGCTGGAATTCGGCGAAAATGGGACTAACTATCAATAATAAAACTGCCAATAGAAAAATAATGGCAAATTTTCTACACATTATTGAAATTTTAGTTTATACAGAAAACTTTGTCATGAGTAATTTTACACGGTTTTTCTTATAACCTTTGCAATTCTTTTCTTGAATGAATACCTGTTTTGGCGAAAATACAATAAACGATATTTTGTACTGTTCGCACGCTTATTCCAAGCCGGGAAGCGATTTCTTTATCAGAAAGACCTTCATTTACTAATGTAAGTATTTGCGCTTCGCGGTTTGTTAATAAACTAAAAATATCCTTTGTTGTATTAAATTTTATCTCTATCGATTCATCAATGTATTTTTTACCTTCAAGGGCTTGTAATAAAGCTCTTTCAAGTTCGTCCGCGCTTCGGCGTTTGGTCATATAAACCATTACGCCTAAACCAAGCGCCGCGCTTATATGAACAAAATCATCATAAGTTGAATAAACCGCGAAAACAGGCAGCTTTTCGTTTTGTTTTATATTATTTTTTAACCAGGGGATAATATGCAAGCCAAGCCCATCTTCAAGTTCAATATCAAGGAGTAATATATCTGACATTTCTTTTGATAAAAATTTTTTCGCTTCATCAAGATTGGAAAGTTTCCCTGATACTTTAAAATTGTCTGTATTTTCAAAGCGCGCGGCAAGTCCGTCTCTAACAATCGGATGATCTTCGATAATTAAAATTGACGGTTTTTTATCCAATTGAAAACTCCATTAAAAATTATTTGAAGGGTGGGGAATTTCGATTTTTATCAATAAACCATTTTCCGCTTCGCTGATAAAATTAACATCCGCCCCGATAATTCCGGCACGCTGTCTGATACTTCTCATCCCAAGACCTTCACCTTTTTTATCACCTAACCCTACTCCGTCATCCGATACGCAAATTATAATATTTCCTGAAGTATCTCTAACCGTTAAAAATGCCTTTTTCGCTCCGGAATGTTTTTCGATATTATTTAAAGATTCCTGAACCATGCGGTAAATATGAAGCTGATTTTCCGCGTTTATTTTGGAAAAATCAGGAGGCTTCGCGGAAGGTAAATTACCTTCCATAGAAACGGAAAACTGAATTCCGGTTCTCTCCGAAAACTTGACACAAAGCAAAGTAAGAGCGTCTTTTAAAGAAAGACAGGAAAAATCAGGAGGCATTAAATCGACACAAATTGAACGTATCTGATCGGATACCGCACTTCCGTGTAATTGAGGAAGAATCGTATCATGAAGTTCACGGGAAACGCGCCGCCTTTCTGTCTCCAAACCTTCAATTACAAGGTTAGAAAACTCATGGCTTAATTGTTCATGTTTACGCGCTTTTTTTATGGAAAAATATAAATAACATAAAAGCAGCATGAGAGCTGTGATCAAAATTGTAAAAAGATATATTAAACGGATATATGTATCTATTCCGCCGAATAAAGCGGGGTTTTCTGATAGCATAATTTCATAATATATGATAAAAATAAGTATGCGTAAAGTACTAATCATGCCTGTTATATGTTTAACAGGTGTATTTTTGAATATCGTTATAACCCGCTTCTGCATTAATAGCGCGGAAATACCGCTGTTTCTTGATACTATCTTTACAATAACTGTAACTTTAAACTGCGGTCTTATTTGGGGGATTGTATGCGGAGCTTTAACAAATATACTTTGCCATTCTATTTTTGGCTGGGGCTGGGAACCATATCTTTTTACTCTTTGTAATATCGCTACAGCCGTTATTACATGGTTTTTCCGGAATGAATTAACAGGTCAGGAACAATCACTACAGCGGCGAAGTTTTATGTTTAAAACCAGCCAATTAAACAGAATAATGAATAAAGTAATTATATTAATTATTTTTTCATTCGCTCTTTGTTTAGCCATGAGTATTTTGGGCGGAATTATCGCGTCTTTTATTTTATATATAAACACATCTTATACAGAAGGAAGCGGTATCTCAGGTATATTGAGTACCACTATGTTCGGACATGATGTACCTGTTGTATTTAAAGAAATAATATCCCGACTCCCCATAAACATCGCCGACAGATTAATTTCCGCTTTCACGGGATACGGGATATTTCTTTTATTACGCCGCCTTTTAAAACCTACAGCTTTAGAAAACAGTTTAAGCGTTTAAAAACTTTTCCGCGCTCGCGAGTTTTACAGCGACGCAGAATATTTCCATCGCTTCTTCCAATTCGCCAAGAGGCGGGAATGTAGGAGCGATGCGGATATTGCTGTCTTTTGGATCCTTGCCGTTAGGATATGTCGCGCCCGCGGGAGTTAACGCTACGCCTGCTTCGGAACAAAGAGCTACAACGCGTTTTGCCAAACCGTCAAGCGAATCAAAACTTACAAAGTAGCCGCCGTTTGGTTTTGTCCATGTGCCTATGCCAAGACCGCTCAAATGACTTTCCAGTTTATCGTTTACAAGTTTAAACTTTGGACGTAAAATCTGCGCGTGTTTTTCCATGTGCGCCATTACATTAGCCGCGTCTTTAAAAAATAGCGCGTGGCGAAGATGTGTTAATTTGTCAGGTCCGATTGTCTGCGCGGTTAAACGCTGTTTAATATATTCACAGTTTGATTTTGATGAAGCCATACATGTCATGGACGCGCCGGCGAAACTTACCTTTGAGAATGAAGAAAAAACATAAACCATGTTTGGATTTCCGGCTTCTTCGCAAAGACGGATAATATTTAAAATCTTTTTTGTTTCTCCCAGATCATGAATCGCGTAAGCGTTATCCCAATAAATACGGAAATCAGCGGCCGCGGGTTTTAATTTCGCGAAACGTTTTATAGTTTCGTCGGAATAAACAATACCAGTCGGATTTGAATATTTGGGTACACACCAGATACCTTTGATCAACGGATCGGATGAAACCAATTTTTCTATTTCGTCCATGTCGGGACCGTCTTCGCCCATTGCGATTGGAATCATATCGATATGGAAATAATTACAAATTGTAAAATGCCTGTCATAACCGGGTGACGGACACAGGAACTTTACTTGTCCCTGACTCTGCCAGGGTTTTCCGTCTCTAACACCGTGTGATACGTTTACAGAAACGTTATCGAACATGAGAGCCAAAGAAGAGTTTCCGCCTACGATAACTTCATCGGGGGTTAACTCCAAAAGGTCAGCGAATATTTTTTTTACTTCCGGGATACCGTCTAGCCCGCCGTAGTTGCGGCAGTCTGTTCCGTTCGCGGATTTATAGTCATCTGCCGTAAGGCATGTCAACATATCATTACATAGCGCCAACTGATCATCAGAAGGAACGCCTCTTGTCATGTTTAATTTTTTGCCTTTTTCTTTGTGTTTGGAAAAAGCGCTTTCAAGTTCGCTTTTAAGGGCGGATAATTCCGCTTTGTCCATTTGTGAATACTGTTTCATTTTTATACCTATCCTTGGTTTACCTTACACTTTTTTATTATTTTATACAAGAAGATTATAATTTATCTAATTAGGAAGGATTCAAAGCCGGCGGCGCGAAGAGAACTGACAGTACGAGCTTGATCCGTACCTACAGGAACTGTGACTGCCCACATTTCATTGCCATTCACTGTACGCCGTTCAATCGTTGGAGAAAAACCCGCCGCTGTTAAATTCGCCGCCAAACCCTGAGCGTTTGCCTGCTGGCTAAAAATACCAGTTTGCAGTCTTGGACCTGAAACGGCGGCTGTTTGTACAGGAGTTGGTTGTGAAGGTTGCGTAATTTGAGGGGTAGTAGTTTGAGTTGTGGTTAGCGCTGAAGCGGGAGCCGCTGGTCTTGTTCCCGCGGCAGTTTCAACCAAAGGAAGGGAATCTAGACCACCAGCGAAAAGCCAAAACGGATTGGGACGGACAATAATCGACGACGACTCACCCGCGGCAAGGCGCCCTTCCAATGTATGCGGAAACTCAGCGACAAGGCGTTGCCTATAACTATCAGAACTGCCATTGAATCTACCTGATACCTTCCATAACATAAAAAGTATTTCCGCTCTTAATTCGGAAAATTCAGGATGATCAATCAGTAACACTAGATTGGAAACATCGTTTGATCTTATCGCTTTTATAGTAATATCCAAAAAGCGTGCGCGAATATTTCTTGATAACATAGTTTCAAGCGCGGCGGCTGCCCTGTCCCATTCACCCATCGCGGCAAGACAGTAGGCGCAGGACAAAAGAGCTTCCTCGTCGATTTTGCCGGGAATCGCGGCCGCAGCGTCAAGCCAATTCCTCGCCGCTCCTTCTATATCGCCTGTTAACTGCCTAAGGCGCGCGAGTTGAATTAAATTCTGATGTTTGTCCGCGGGAGTAATACCCTGCCTTGTTAAAGCTCTTTCGATATTTTGGATTTCCGCTTCCAGCGAAACACCTGTTTGTGAAAAAATCGCGAGCGGCAATAATAAACTTATGCCAAAAAATAATAAAAAGAGAATTATAATCTTTCTTTCGAAAGATTTTTTCATGACTTACCGCCAGTTCTTCTGGATAAAAATCTTTTTTTCGCCAATGCCGCGTCTTGTTTGATTTGATCATCGGGATCTACCGGCTCTTTAAAAGGTATAGGATTATTATCCGAGGGTTTACCCGGTTTACTCGGTTTACCCGGTTTATTCCGCTTTTTACTTATCTGTATGCTTAAAGGTAAAGCGCAAATTAACCCAACAGCAAACGAAATAAAAATGGTGATAAAAACGGGGACACTGTCTATTTTTGTAAATCCAAAATTTATATCGCTTTTATATTCATCATCCAAATTTAAAGATATAAAAGCTAAAAATATCGCGAATATAATTAAAATGATAATCAATCGCCAAGGCATGTTTGTTTCTCCTGTAACTTAATTAATTCTGTCGCGCGAAATGTATTTCCCTTTAAACCCGATAAAGTCACTTTAGCGAACGAGCCAATCATCGAAGCGGGTCCCGGAACTGCCACCTTTTCGTCTTTTTCTGTCCTTGTTATTAATTCATCGGCATTTTTTCGTGAAATTCCTTCTATTAATACAACTTCGCTATTGCCGATACGGCTTTTTAAAAGCTGCGTAGTATGCGTTTTTTGCAAAGCGATAACCCTTGCAAGCCTTTCTTTTTTTACATCTTCTTCGATCCTGTCCGGTAAATCGAAAGCTTTTGTTCCCTCACGCGGGTTAAAATGATACATAAACGAGTATAAAAACTTAATTTCTTCCATTATATCGAGTGTTTTTTTAACATCATCTTCTGTTTCACCGGGGAACCCTACCAATATATCTGTAGAAATAGTAATACCGGGCATGGCGGCTCGAATTTCTTTTACCAGTTCGATAAAGCGCTCGGCTGTATAACCGCGGTTCATATTTTTTAATACACTGTCTGAGCCATGTTGGACAGGCAAATGAATATGACGGCAAAAAACTTTATTGGCGGCAAGCACTTCTATTGTTTTGGAAGAAAAATTAACCGGGTTCGCGGAAAGAAAACGCGCCCATTTAATGCCGCTTTCGTTTAATTCCTTCGCGACAATTTTTAACAAAGAAGAAAAATCGATGTCGCTAGACCATTTGTAGCTGTTTACATTTTGCCCAAGCAAGGTAATTTCGCGCACACCCTTTTGCGCGACAAGACGAATCTCCTGCGCTATATTTTGCGGGTCCCGCGAAACTTCCCTGCCTCGCACATATGGAACAATGCAATAGGAACAAAAGTTATTACAGCCGTGCATGATTGGAATAAAACTTCGGAATTGTCCCTGTTCTAAATGAGACTGTGAAAAAGAAAACACGGCTTTTTCATCAATATTGATATTCGCTTTTACACCTTTTTCTACAGCTTCAAGAATCGCGGGAAAAATAGAACGTGATGTTGTGCCCATCACATAATCAACTAAACTGTATTTTTCTTTTAATTTGTCACCGAGGCGCTGCGCCATACAACCCGCGATAACAATGACCAGATTTTGTTTATGTTTTTTTTTGATTGCCGCGAAATGATCGATTCTGCCAAACGCGCGTTTTTCCGCTGTTAGCCGAACAGAGCAGGTATTTATTAAAACAAGGTCGGTATCATCGCTAGTGTCAGCTTCTGTCCATCCGCGTTCTTTACAAACAAGAGCCAACGCCGCGGATTCCGCGCTGTTCATCTGACAGCCGTACGTCTCAAAAAAATATTTCATGAAAGAAACACAGAGTTACGCTCTTTTCTTAAGACCGATAAAAAACTTAATACCGTTCCAAACTGCCAGAGCGATAATTCCGATCGCGCCGATTAAAAGCAGTATTTTTGATACATCAGAAACAAAAGGAATATTCATTTTAGAAGCGAGAGTTAACGCGCCAATAATTACAAGAATGATACCCGCGTTTCTGTCTGTCGGCACTTTTGATGTAAAGGAACATATTCCAAATAAAAGAACAAGACCGCCTATAACAAAACCAAATACATTCGCGCTTGGAATGATAGTAACAAACAAAAGAAAAATTCCAATTACAAAATAAATAATTGCCGTTACGCCAAATCTTGATAATTTTGTTGTTGTTTTA
>WQXE01000075.1 GCA_009784995.1 Treponema sp.
AATGGACTATGCCGATAAGAGATTGGGGGCGGGCTCTAAACCAGTTCGCTATTGAGTTTGGAAAAGAACGGGTTCCGTTCTGATGATACTATATCAATTACACAAAAAATCTGACACGTTCAGGGTTATAATATTTACTTCTTTACCTAGTACAAAATCTAATTATAATAATAATCAATTTTATATAAATTATAATAATAATCAATTTTATATAAATCCCGATAAATATCTTACCGATGATCATAACATAAGAGTTAACTTATGTGTTAATATGAATAAATTTAAAATATATGGCAGTCTACGAGTAGGTAAAATCCTATATTAAGGAAACTTCAATGGAGAATGTTATGAAACATGATTTAATGCCTCAAAAATCTCAACATAGAATGGTAAACCTGTTTCGTACTCTTTATAAGAAACCTCTACTTTCTGGTTCATAATTGGTTATAAATAATAACAGGAAAACTTTATCTTTCTATACGGGTTATTTCCGTAATTCTCCAGTTTCCTTTTCTGTCGCGTCTTAATGTTATTACGTCGGTGCGGCTTATTGAGTAACCTTCGTTATAGGGCCACAGTAAATAATTTACGCGGTAGACCATCATATCATCGCCTTCGTTGCCTGCCATGTGTTCAAGGGTTATGTCTGTTACGCCGAATACATTTGGAGCGGGAAGCTCGCCGCCGTTGTTTACCCACGCTCCCGCGGGGATTAATACCGCGCTGGACATATCGTACGCCTGCATCGCTTTTATTCCCGCTGTCATATTGATGGCGTAATTTAAATCTTCTTTGCTCGCTCCGTTTAAAATCGCTTCCATAAACATATGATCCAGTGAACTTAACGCGTTAAAATACGCGTGTACGACACTGCCGGAGGGCATTCCTTCGGTTGTCGGCCTGCGTGACGCGCCCGCTACCATACTGAATGTTATAAAACCTGCGAAAAATAATATCGAAATCGCGGCGATTACCCCGATTCTGTTACGCGCGAAAAAGCGTTTTATTTTTACTTTGTAATTTTGCTTGAATAAATAATTTTTTCTTTCTTTTTCAAATCTTCTTTCTTTTTCTACAGGCAGCGGATTATACAGTGACGAAATAGAAACCATTTTATTGTCGCCGCCCAGTAATGTTTTTATCATATTGGTAATAATATCTACCGCTTTAAGATTTAATGTTACTTTTTTATTTACAACTGGCAATAAAAGCGCGGCTTGAATTAGATCCGATATTTTTGTGTCCAGGTTGGGAGCCGCGAGATTGACAGGCAGAAAAACGCCTTCTCTCATATCCTGATAAATGTCTGCTGACGGATACGGATGAGAACCGGTCAATATTTTATAGAGCATAACGCCGGCGCAAAATGTAGCGGCTTCCAATCCCGTTAAATCGGGGCAGTTGTAACGATCCAGCTCCGCTCCCTCGATAAAAAGACAGCGGTTTGACAAATTTGGCGGAGAAAAGAAAATGCTACCCTTTGGATGAGATACATTGTCATTTTCTGTGCAGATAAAAGCGGATCCCGGGTTAGCCGCGGATTTTTTATCGCCTAAAAATAATTTCGCTCTCATCCAAAGAAGCACAGCCTGTAAAGCTACTTGCGAAGAGTTATTCTGCGTAAGCGCGCTTACATCATCAATAAGAATGTCTAACCTCTTTCCGTTAAAAAGAGGTCCCCAAACATGCATTATATTTTCTATATCGTTTACGCCCGCGGATTTCCATATTGTATGTGAGCCGTTTGGACTTACTACATACCCCTGTTCTATCATACTCTGAGACATTTTTGTTCTCGCGAATGATCTTGGGTCTAACCCTGTGTTAAAACTAACAACAGGGTTATTATCAATATTAGAAATCAGAATGCGTCTTTGCATCAACCTTCCTTAAAACAGGTTATCTGGGATTATAAAGATAACGGAAATATTCCATGTCCGTAGTAAGCGTTTTATCAAATCTTGGCATGGTCTGGCGGTATGATTCTATCGCTCTCCAGAAATCATAGAAGTTTCTAGTCTGCGTGTTTCTATCATAAGCGTCTGTGTAAATTCTCGCGGCTTCCGCGTCGGCGATACCCATGATTGCCTGTGATTGATGATACGCCGCTGATTGTATTGTTCTTCTTTCATTTTCCATTCTGCCAAGCCATTCCGCTTTGCGTCCTTCACCAACGGAACGGTAATACATCGCTATCTGGTTGCGTTCTCTGTTCATACGCGCGTAAACGCTCGGGGTAAGTTCGTCGGAATATCTGATTTGACGCGTAACAACATCAATTAGTTCAATTCCGTATTCGGGAACCATACGTCTTGAACGAATAAGTATTTCTTCCGCGAGCTGTCTTCTTCCTTTTGAAATTGGTTCGATATTTGATTCCTGAGTCGGTGCCGCGATAATTTCATCTTCAATGCTTTCTTCAAGACTTAAAATATCAGTATCTGATGTTCGATCCAGAATTATGTTTGAATTCCTTACGGATTCACGCAAAAAGTTTTCGGCGATTACAGTACGTACTTCAGAATCGATAATTTCCGCGAGCTTGGAATACGCAAGCTCGACTCTTGTTATCGCTTCGTAAAATTTTGTAGGATCGGCAATTCGCCAGCGCGCTACAACATCAACGAAAATAAATTGTCTTTCCGCTGTAGGTACAATTCTGGCTTCTCCGTCCCATGCCATTATCTTTTTCGGATAACGGACTACTTCATCGATAAACGGAATTTTTACATGCAAACCGGCATCGGTAATTTCATTTGAAATCTTTCCTAAACGGACTATTACCGCCTGTTCCCCTTCGTTAATTATATATAATGGACCCGCGATCATGATACCGATTATTATTATGCCGATTACAACAAATGTAGTAACTAATTTTTTCATTATCTGCCTCCCAGGTTCATCAAAGGAATAAAATTGGAAAGGTTACGATCGATAATTGTCATACCGTCTTCATTCCTGAACACTTCTTCTATCATTTCATAATACAAACGCTGTCTTGTAACTTCCGGGGAACGCTGGAATTCGGCGTATACCGAATTAAAACGCGCTACATCGCCGTTTGCCCTGTTTACGCGTTCTGCCGCGTAACCTCTTGCCTGTTGTATAACACGTTCGGCTTCACCTCTGGCTCTGGGGATTTCTTCATTGTAGATTTGCTGTCCTTCGTTTATAAGACGTTCCAGATCCTGCATGGCTCTATTTACGTCTTCAAACGCTTCCTGTACGCCTCTTGGAGGTGTAACGTTTTGTAATTTTACCGCTATTACAATAATACCAAGATTATAACTGCGGAATGTTTCGTTCATTAAAAATTGACCAGCGTCTTCAATCGCGCTTCGTTCGACACCCATTACATCCATGATCGCGCGATCTCCTACAAGCATGTTAATAACAGAGCGCGATACGTCGCGAATTGTTTCGGTGCGTTCATTTACGTTAAAAATCCACGCTCTTGGATCATTTATTCGATACTGAATGATCCATTCAACATCAACGATGTTTAAATCGCCCGTAAGCATTATAGATTCGTCCGTACGGCTTGAATATGCCGGAAGGCTTCCGCCCCTTGTTGTACGAAAACCAAACTCCTGAGTATTAACAGTTTGGACATTTACCGTATAATTGCGGTCAATACCGAAGGGTAGTTTTATATGTAAACCCGGACCCTTAATGTCAATAAATTTGCCAAAGCGGGTTATTACCGCCTGCTGTGTCTGATCGACGATGAAAACACTGGTAGCTAACAGGATTATTACTAATATTCCTACAACAACCAATATAATTAAATTCGGGCTTAATTTGCCCATCTCTTGTGGAGTGAATTTCACGATTTAACCTCCGTAAATTGAGTATAGCACATAGTTGAATATAGAGTATACTATATACTGACGTATATTATATATAAAGGAGATTTAACCATGCAGGAAAATAATTATGATTTTACTATCGAAGAATTAGGAAAAGCGACTGTTAATTCGCCGATAGAAATGTCAAAAACAGCCGGAGATAAAATCGCGAATTATGTTACTGATGACAGATTTGTTCGTTTAAGTTCGTTTATTATTCCGGGACCTCAGCCTTCTGTAGAAAGAAATCAAGTATTGGAACGCGCGGGTCCAAGAGAACATATATATTTTTCGCCGGCTCATGTTCATGCCGGTATTGTTACCTGCGGCGGTTTGTGTCCCGGTATTAATGATGTTATTAGAGCTCTCGTGCGATGTCTTTGGACACGTTACGGTGTCACCAGGATTTCCGGTATCCGTTACGGGTACAGGGGTTTTTTGCCTGAATCGCAATTTGGAGTAAAGCAGCTTGATCCCGATGTTGTCGATGACATTCATAAACTGGGCGGCACATTTTTAGGCAGCGCGCGCGGCGGCGGAAAGGAAGTGGAAAAAATTGTTGACGCTATGCAAAAATTAAATTTAAATATGCTTTTTACAATTGGCGGAGACGGTACGCAAAAAGGTATGCTTGATATCGCGGAAGAAATCGGCAAAAGAAATTTAAAAATCGCGGTGGTTGGAGTTCCAAAAACTGTAGATAACGATTTCGCTATGCTGGATCGATCTTTTGGTTTTAACACGGCGGTAGCGAAAGCTGTTGAAGTAGTTTCGGCGGCTCACATGGAAGCGTCTTCCGCGATTAATGGTATAGGTCTTGTAAAAGTTATGGGACGCGATTCCGGTTTTATCGCGGCGCATACAGCGCTCGCGAGCCACGAAGTAAACTTTGTATTGATTCCGGAAGTGCCGTTTAATTTGGAAGGCAGTAATGGCTTTTTGCATCATCTGGAAGAACGTATTAAAAAACGCAAACACGCGGTTATCGTAGTCGCGGAAGGCGCCATGCAGGATTTACTTGTAAAAGATAAAAAACATGACGCTGGCGGAAACGCGATAATGGAAGATGTTGGAATATATATCCGCTCAAGGATAATCGATTATTTTAAAGAAAAAAATATCGAGATTAATTTAAAATATATCGATCCAAGTTACGCGATACGTTCCGCTCCCGCTAACCCGGAAGATTCTATTTTATGCGAACGCCTGGGTAACGCGGCGGCTCACGCGGCGATGGCTGGTAAAACAAAATTAATTATTGGGCTTGTTAATAACAGATTTGTTCATCTGCCGATTAAAATGGTAATTTCGCACCGTAACAAAGTTAACCCGGAAAGCAGCTTGTGGCGTGATACTCTGGACGCGACCCATCAGCCGCCGTTAATGGTAAACAGGTTCGGTAATTAGTTATAACTCATAAATAGCGTGTAGGAATAGCGCCGCCGCTTGTGATACGTTTAAACTTTCGATGTTACCTGTTCCGGGAATGCGAAGCAGGCACGCGCAAAGGTCTTTAATATTTTTAGGAAGCCCTGTTTCCTCGTTGCCAAGTACAAGCGCGATCGCGGGGCGGCTTCCGGCTCTTTCTGTTTTAATTTTTGAGTTTTTTACTATGTCGCTTAGATCTTTTATTCTCATTCTCGCTCTTGTGTCTGTGCCAATAACTACGATTTTTTTTACGGCGTCTTTTAAAAAAGCGGCTGTATTTGAAACTTTGCGCACCGTTAAATGCTCGAACGCTCCTTCCGCGACACGGTAGGCGCTTGTTGTAAGCTGAGCTGTTTGTATTGGCTGTTGTGTTTGCCCGTCTGTATTATTTTCCAGCGCCGCGTCTTTTTCGTTTAAAACAATGTATGTAACATCAAAAAACGCTGCCGCTCTCGCGATCGCGCCCAGATTGTGATCGTTACCTACAGAATGTAAAATAATTCCTGTCTTTCCTTCATTTGCCCACAATTCAAGGTCTTCAAGGTTTAATGGCTCAATTACAGGTTCTTCGATCATCGCGACAACACCCTGATGATGAACGCTTTTGCAGATGCGTTCCAATTCTTCATTTTCGCAGATTTTATAGGGACGTTTGCGCTCGGCAAGTTGTTTGCATAAACCTGTAAACGACTGAAGGCGATCTTCGCGTAAAAAGAGACGGTTTATTTTTTGCGGATTGTATTCACCCGCGGCGAGAACAGCGTTCATACCGCAGACAGCAAGTTCGTCGGTTAATTTATTTCGCATGGTTTATTCCATTAATTTAACGCCGGAATTAATCCTACAAGACCTTTAACTTCCCTGTCATTAAAACGCACTCCTCCGCCAACGAAAAAATCGCGCGAAGAACTTAGAGTGTTATTAATACCGCCTTTTAAATAAAGCCAGTTCCAGGGTTTGTCGGAATCAGGATCAAAAAATGGATAAAAAGTTACAGTTCCTCTTAAATTGGGAGCCGCTCCGGTTCTAAAATTAAATAATTCACCTGAAACTCCAATCCAGTTTAACGGATATACATCAACTCCGACTCCGCCGGAATTTTCTATTAAACCGCCGCGAATGGTTACAAGTCCTATGATACGGGCAAGTTCAGCGTCTATCGCGACAGTTGAATAATTTGTTACGGTAGTATCTTCGTATTTTTCAAGAACACCCGCGCTGTCATAAATGTTTGTTACTGTACGCGTGTTGTGTCCGTTTGGTATTGACGAAACACCAACGCGATACCAGCGATCGTTTGATTTTGGTATAATCCTGATTGAAGCGCCCGCTTGAACCTGGTTGGCTTGCGTGAAATAACTGCCGAATGTATCAACCTGAACTCCAAGCCCAACCGCTTGTTCAACAATAGTACCAGCGTTGTCAATTATAGTGCCAGCGTTATCTATAACAACTGTCGCGCTTTCAAACATTGTACCCGCGCTTAACGCGACAGAGTTGATCGATTCCAGCGCGTCCTGTAATTTAAATATCGCGGTTTCTGTTCCATATGACGCTGATAATAAATTAACATACAATTGATCGTCAAAGATTGCCTGACTAATATTTCCCTGACCTCTTACTATTTCTTCAGATATATACGCGATAGATTCCAGTATCCGTGAAACTCTTTCCAGTTCCGCGTCGGTATTCGCGTCAAGTTTTTGAGCGATTGAATTAAAAGTTTCTAAAGAAATTGAAAGTAAAAGTAATTGATTTTGCTGAAAGTCTCTTAGAATACTGGAAATCTGTCCGCTTAAATCCTGCACAGTATCCATAACCGCGCTCATATCGCTTGCGTCTTTCGCGGAACGTATTCTGCCGCCCGGCGGAATAACCGGCAAAGTTGTACCGCCGGGTTCCAAAGCGAGTATGGATGTTCCAAGTATTGATGACGCTTTTCTTGTAATAACCGCGCCTTCGCGTACAGGTATATCTTTTAAAATAGCGACACGTAACACCGCTGTGTTTTCTGAAAGTGTTACGCCTTTTACCCTTCCGATTATAACGCCTGCCTGATATACTTTTGATCTGGTTGTTAAACCGGTCGCGTCTGTTACTATTGTTTCGTACTCATTTGTATTAAAATCGTTCAGGTTATTCGCGGAAGTAACTATGTATACTCCTCCGGCTATTCCGAGTACAATAAAAAAAAGCGCAATTTTCACATATCCTGTAAGTTTCATTTTTACCTCTTTAATTCATTAAATGATATTCGTAAAAAATCTTTTACCATTGGATGATCCGACATTGTTATATCGCCGGGGGTTCCCTCGGCGATAATCGAACCTCGATCCAAAAAAGCGATTTTATCAGCGATTCTAAAAGCGGCCGGTATATCATGGGTTATCATCACGCAGGTTATTTGCAATTCCTGTTTTACCCTTACTACCAGATCATTAATTGTTTCTGACAGAACAGGATCAAGCCCTGTTGTGGGTTCGTCAAAGAAAAGCACCTGCGGCTGTGAAATAAGCGCGCGGGCAACACCTACGCGTTTTCTCATTCCCCCTGAAAGTTCGTCCGGTCTTTTTGCTTCAATACCCGGCAGTTCAATCCATTCAAGCATTTGGGTAACTCTTTTTTTAACTGTATTACGATCTTTTATATGCAGTAATTCTTTTAACGGAAAAGCAAGATTCTCGCCGACAGTCATTGAATCAAAGAGCGCTGCGTTCTGAAAAGAATAACCGAAATTGCGTCTAATTTCAATCATTTCACCAGGATTTAATGAAGTTAATTCAATATCTTTAAACCAGATACGTCCCCTGTCCGGCTCTATCATTCCTATAATTGTTTTGATTAAAACGCTTTTTCCAGTCCCACTCTGGCCGATTATGGCGCTTAGTTTTTTTTCCGGTAATTCAAGATTTACATTGCTTAAAACCTTATTGGTGCCAAAGGCTTTACTTAAATTTTCTGTTCGGATTATCGCGCTCATGTATAAATAAACCTTAGTATTATAGTAGTTAAAAGATAATCGGCTACAAGGATCGCGACAGACGACGCTACTACCGCTTTTGTAGCTCCATCGCCTACTCCTTTTGCTCCCTGCGAAACATTAAGACCGTAAAAACAGCAGATTGTTGAAACAATAAAACCCATTATAAATGATTTTATTAATCCCATAAAAACATCTCTTGGGCTTAAAAAGTCAAACAGGTAGTTTATATAACCGCCGCTTTCGATTCCGTATAAAAATACCGAAACTATGTAAGCTCCAACGCTTCCTATTATATTCGCCAGCATTGTAAGCATCGGGAAAACAACTAAAGAGGCGATTACTTTCGGCAGAACCAGATAATGTTCAGGGGTTATAGACATAGCTTCCAGGGCGTCAATTTGTTCGGTTACTTTCATAGTGCCAAGTTCTGCCGCCATAGCCGAACCGTTTTTCGCGATGAGCATAAGCGTAGTAATGACAGGCGCGATTTCTCTGCTCATCGCTACAGCTACCATCGCGCCCGCGCCTATTTCAGCCGAAAAATCAGAAAGTATCGCTACAATTTGCAACGCGAAGATCATCCCCATTGATCCCGCGGAAAGAATTATTATAAAAAGAGAATTGATACCCAGGTTTTCTATTTCGTAGAGGCATTGATTTACATAAAAGGGACGTTTTGTCGTACACTTTAACAGCTTCCCAAGAAAAGCAAAATATCGCCCAAAATGGTCAAGTTTTTCGAGTACCATGTTATTCATTTTAAAGATGAGTGGTACTCTTGTCGAGTGTCTAATAATCACATATTATAATCTTGTGGCAGCAAGAAGAACTAACAGAAAAAATACGTCTAAAGGGTCTCAAGCGATTGTCGTATTTTGGCTTGTTTTTGTTATCGTTATTGTAATTGTTTTTATGGTAAATTACGAAACAATTCAAAAAAACTTTAACCTTTTTACTACACGTCTTACAACATCACCCGGCGCGGAAGAAGAACTTTTAATGCTAGATGATGATCCTGTTAATGAGCCTTTTATCGAAGTTACAATCGCTCCTCCGGGTACAACTGAACAGCCA
>WQXE01000076.1 GCA_009784995.1 Treponema sp.
TCGCGGACAATCTCTACCTCCTGGACTTCAACCTGACTCACTCTTGGCAGTTCAATAAAAAAATCTCCAAAGCTGGTTTCAAGCCCTCCCGGATTTCTTACATGAATTAAATAAATCCCGGGTGTAAGCTGATCAAAATTAAAATGAAGCCTGACCTTTGTGCCGTCAGATTGCAAATTTATTTCATTCGGAGTTAGTATTTGAGATTCACTTCCCGGGCGGCGCAGTTGAATTTGCGAACCTTGAACAAGATTATTTCCTGTTATTTCCAGTGTATATTCATTAATACCGGAATCTATAATAAAAAACTGGGGTGTAAAACCTGAAAGCTCCGGCTGCAGTGCAGGATAAACTGTAAAATCAATCCATGCTGAACTTAGAGTCGCGCGGTTAAATAAATCGTAGGGAATAATGCGGTAACGGTAATTCCCGGGCGTTAGAGAAACATCGATGAATGTATCTTCTGTAAATTCCTGCAAGGCTCTTTGAAAACTGCCTCCTTCGTTTCTTTCGATTACTACTTCGTAGTGTAGTGTATGCGAACTTGGACTCCACGTAAGACGCTGAACAAAGCGGGTTGATGTTTCAATAAAAAACCCGCTATTTTGCGCACTATTTTGTGCGCTGTCTTGCGCATGAAGCGAAGAAACAATTATTAATAAAACAATAAAAATTAAATTCTTACTGCCCATAAAGCCTTCCTGTTACGTGCGGCTGCACAGGCTCTGGAACAGGAATATCCAGAATTAAAATATTTTCTCCGATATATCCGCGCCGGTTAATTTCACTTCCTGTTCTGTTTATGGCTTCAACCTGCCAGATAAAAGTTCCTCTATCCAAAAGATTTTTATTTGTAAGCGTGTAACTAACATTGGTTAAAAAACCGCTTCTTACAATCTGCCTTCTGCCGGAAGCTGTCTGATGCAAAAGTGTAAATATATACGCATTGGCTCCGCTGACAGGCGACCATCTAAAAACAATACTGTTAAGATTTCTGAATTCATTTGGTTCGATTGTATACCTGTTTACAGGTTGTCTGTTTAAAGGAGCAGGTAAAGGCTGTATTATAACAGGCTCAGGAACTACTACTACTACTGGTTCGGGCTCCGGCTCTGGTTCGGCAGTTCTTACTATTACTTCAGGTTCAACCACTGGTTCTATTCCCATCGCTAATAAAATCTCGTTAAAAAAATCTCCTAACGAAAGTTCTTCTGCCGCAGTTGATTCTGCGGAATCATCAATAACAAAAAGGTCAACTGCCGCTGCTGCCGCTTCCTGTATTATTTCAATTTCAGGAATAACAGCGGCAATTTCAAAACTTCCGGTAACATTCGGCGTTATTGCCAGAACCGTTCCTGCATCCGCTTCTCTTCTTATCCCTCTGCCTTCGGTTAATGCCGCATTACCTTCTCTAACGTTAAGCGCCATACCGCCGTCAGCAGCGGCAGCTACGCTTAACACCGTCCCTTCTTCGGCTTCTATCATCAAACCGTCGATTATAAGGCTTATACTGCCGCTTCCGTAACCTGTATCAAGACTGATTGTTCCTGTTGTAAGTTCTATTTGCGGCTGTCCATTATAAAGCTGCACTCTTATCAATGTATTTTCTTCAAGGTCAATTTTATTGCCGTCAAAATTTAAAGTCGCTCCCGATAATTCTGCAACACGGATTATATCTCCCGGGTAAATCGGCGATTCATTTTGCAGCCTGTCCCATAAAATACGATCCCCCAATCGTCTTTGAATGGAATTGTATTTAACAGTTACAGTCCCTACAGGTTCCAGATTTGACGAAAGAGTCTGATTCAAACTAATATAAAAAAGATAAAAACCGTAAGACGTACCAAAAAGACAAATTACTATTGCCAAAAAATCCACAAACCTGAATTTTTTAATATTTACATTGACAGCCCGCGGAAGGATACGCTGCGGCATTCCACTCATACAGCGCTCCTTTGTTTATCTTTATTTTTTTCGTTACTTCCGATTTGATTGTCACCAATTTTATATTTTTTTCTTCTGCGTTTAAATCAACATTATCAGTATCGGGAGGTTTTATATTCATCAGTTTCCGGACATCAGCCAGAGTAAACGGTTTTTGTTTTGATTGCAAATGATTTATAACCGCAAATAAACGCACAGGTTTTTCTTTTCCTTTTACCTGAACAGACTGCATCTCTTCGCATATAATATGATCCCTTACCAAAAGCCATGTATCTTCGCTAATTAAAATATCAGCCGCCAATGGTTTGCACAAAGATTCTACCCTGGATGCAAGATTAACAGGATCTCCTATAACCGTATATTCCATGCGCTGCTCGCTGCCTATCTGCCCTGCCGTAACCATTCCTGTATTTATGCCGCAGCCGATATTTATTTCGGGGTTTCCCTTGTCAGAAGGATTTCTGTTTTTATTTAATTTAACAACTGCCAAACGCATCATTAAAGCTGCTTTAATGCAGTTAAGCGCGTCAATCCTTGGGTTACCCGATGTTGTCGCAGTTCCCCAATGCGCCATAACTGCATCGCCGATAAATTTATCGATAGTGCCGCCTGTTTTTTCCACACAGTCAACCATGCTGGAAAGATAATCATTCAGCCAATAAACAATTTTATCGGATGCACTTGCTCCAAACTCATTTGTAAAAATTTCCGATTTCTCAGTAAACCCGCGGATGTCCGAGAAAAATATTGTCGCATGTTTGGGAAGTCCTCCGGGTTTAATCTGCCCGCGCATTGCAAGCAGTGCAATTTCTTTATTCGTAAACCTGCCGAAAATCCCCAAAGCCCTGCTCATCTTCTGGAAACTGTTTGTTAAAAGCCCAATCTCGTCTTTACTTTTTGACTTTAATTCGATTTCAAAAACACCGCCTTCGATTTTGCGCTGCAATCGCAAGCCTCTTTAGCGGAATGGAAATTGATTTTGAATAAAACCAGACAAACAATATCGAAATAAACAAAACAGAAACAGTAAGATAAATATTGCGCCATGTGGTCGCAACAATTCCTTCAAAAACCTTATCGTATCCTATACTGGTAATTACAACAACTCCGCCGGTATTTAATTTTGCAAAAGCTCCAAAATAAACCTCGCCGTCTTCATCCGTATAAAAAGTCTGAAGGTTGCGCTGCGCAGTACGGCGCATCGTTCTTATAAAATCACGTCTTGTTATATTTGTATTATCCCTGACCATTTCAAAATCAGGATGAATTAAAATATTATCATTACCGTTTATAAAATAAGACTTATTTGTTCCAAAACTAAAACTTTTAGTCAGGGTTTCAGGAGAAAACAAAACCGCCGCGGCAGCCTCATCCTGATGAAAAATAAACCCTAATATATGTATCGAAAAATATGATGTAACATTGACAATTACTGCCTGCGGACTTTCCCGTTCAAAATAAAATGAATTGTAATAAAACCAGTTTTCAGCAAGTGTTTTATCAATATCCCTGGATGAAAAAAAGTCATCGTTAAACAGATAACTATACACTTGCGAATCACGATCAAAAAATGCGATGGCGGCAATTTCGGGGTTATCATAAAAAAAAGTTTTGGCAACATTAACTGTAAGCTCGCTTTGATCGCCTGTCGAATTAATAACTTGTTTAAGAATACCGCAATGGGACATTATATTAACAAAGGTTTTTTCCGCTTCAACCGCAGACCTTCTGTTTATTTCGAAGTTATTGTCCTCAGCCGCAAGGCGAACATCTTGAATAACAAGGTATGAAACCAAAGCAGTAATGGAACCCAGCGACAGAACTACCAAAAAAGAGATAATTATGACAAGTTTAGCGCCAATGGAAAAAACAGAGATTTTATCATCTTTTCGCCGTTTTTTAGACTTCTTTCCTGCCGGAGAGTCAAGTTGCGGTGAATTATCTTTGGCTCTCATTACTACACTATAATATAGAAAAAAGTCTAATAGTTTGATTTTTTGCCAATTGTCATTTAAACACGGTGAATTGTATTATAGGTTGGCAAAATACGGGAAAATTTATGGTAAAATAGCAAAGATGAATATCCTTATATGCGATGATATTAAAGAGGAAGCTCTTAAGCTGGAAGAGGCGATAAAAACCTCTGGTTTGGAAGCAAATCTTATAACATTTAATAACGGCGCGGATGTTCTTTCGTATATAAAAAAAGGTGTTAATGTTGATATCTGCTTTTTAGATATTATTATGCCGGAAATTGACGGCATAGAACTTGCCAGAAAATTAAGAAAAGAAAATTATAACGGCAAAATTATATTTCTTACATCTTCTAACGATTACAGTACGGAATCTTATCAGGTTAAAGCATATTTTTATCTTTTAAAACCGCCGTGTCCAAACGAAGTAAAAAAGATTCTTGAAGAAATTTCTACATTATCGCATGTAGAAGATACGGCAGGGCTCCCTGTTACAAACAGAAAATCATTAAGATTTATTTATTTTCATGAAATATCATATATCGAAGTAATATCACCCAAAGTATATTTTTATTTACTTGACGGCAGCACAGTTATAGAAAACATGACTTTAAATGAAATTCTGCCGCATCTTACAATGGATGGGCGGCTTGCCCAATGCCACAGATCCTATGTTGTTAATATGGATTCTGTTTCACATATAAATGCAAAAGAAGCTTTTTTACGATGCGGTAAAAAAATACCAATTGCAAGATCAAATAAAGAATTCAGCAAAAAATACTTTGAAAGAATATTTAAGGAAAAAAATGAGAGAAGTTTTTCTTGTTGTAATGCCGGTTTTAATGGTATATACCAATTCTATTTTTATGATTTTATGCCTGCCGCTTAGAAAAACTCTTTTTTTTGCTTTTATTGTAATTACAATTATGATTGTATTAAATGCAGCTGCAGATATATTATTTATAAATTACGGAGTATTCGAAATTGTCAGTAACTTTTCTTTTATTCGTGCATTGCTTTACATTCCTATTTTGATTTGGCTGCTTAAAGGTTTATTTATTCAAAAAATATTCGCATTTTTAATGCAAATAATATTTATAGATGCATTAAGTACATTCATTGGATCACTTGTATCTATTTTTTATCCATTCGGTGAAAACTGGTTTTACTTTTCATTTTTGATTCTTTCTTTTCTAATATTCGCCGTATATATAATTTTAGTATACTTCTTTGGACGCCGGCTTCTTAAAAGGCTTTTTGAGTATGGGCAAAAAAGAGAGTGGTTTTTATATTCGGCAGGCGCGGGATTTTCTCTGGCACTTTTAGAAATATCAAAGGGGCTTTTTATTGATAATTTACCGGCGGCAATATCAGTTATAATCTTTATTTTATGGAGTTTCTGTATATTATGTTATGCGATTATTAATACCCACGATAAAACAAAGCAAAAATTTGAAGCAGAGCTTGCACGGGAAATTATTTCATCCGGGCGTGATCATTATCAAAAAATGAACGAACAATATGATACCCTGCGTATCATGAAACACGATTATAAATTTCATTTAAATACAGCGCTGGAAATGCTTCAAAGCGGCGATATAGAAAAAAGTAGCGAATATCTGAGCGGATTAAAAGATCAATTGACAGATAAAGAGCTGCCGAACTTCTGTGAAAATGCGGTTATTAATTCTCTTGTTATAGATTATGTCAGAAGATGCAAGGAAATTGATATTGATATTAATGTTTCTATATTAATACCTGAAGATTTTATTATACCAAATTATGAAATGTGTATCGTACTTGGAAATCTTTTGGAAAATGCTCTTGAAGCATGTCAAAAATTAACGATAAACCGTAAAATTGAACTTGCCGTTAAACCCAAAGGGGATCAGCTTGCTATTATGGTTCGCAATACCTTTGACGGCAAAGTCATTATGGACGGAGAAAAGTTTGTCAGCACAAAAAAAGACGGCGGCTTGGGTTTACAAAGCGTAAATGCCGACATTCAGCGTTACGGTGACATGTTTTATACTAATACCGAAGATGAGTGGTTTAGCGCGTATGTTCTGTGGAAAAAGAACATTGATGTGTAAACAAGTCCGCAGCATTGCGGACTTTGTTTAATTTTTTATAAACCCAGCGCTTTTTTAAAACTTACAACGATTTCGTCAACCATAGGTCTTGCGTCGATGTCGAGTAATAATCCTTTTTCACGGTAATAATCAATTAACGGCGCTGTCTGAGCACGGTATACTTCAAGACGTTTTTGAACAGCTTCGGGTTTATCATCATCACGGATATAAACTTCACCGTCACAATGATCGCATACACCTTCTTTGGATGGCTTGTTAAAAACCGCATGGAAATTATAGCCGCATTTTCGGCATACCTGCCGTCCGCCAAGACGTTCTAAAACACCTTCATCAGGGATATCAAAGTTAATAACTTTTTCTACAGTTGAAAAAGTAGCAAGCGCTTCCGCCTGTGGAATAGTTCTTGGAAAACCATCCAATATAAAACCATTTTGAACATCATCCATCGCGAGTCTTTCTTTTACAAGAGCGATTGTTGTTTCATCGTCTACAAGTTTTCCCGCATCTATAATTTCTTTAACTTTAAGACCCAATGGACTTTGAGCTGCAATAGCAGCGCGAAAAATTGAACCTGTGCTAATCTGCTGTACTTTTAAAAGTTCTACAGCCTTTACTGCCAATGTTCCTTTACCCGCACCCGGAGGTCCTAAAAAAATTAATTTCATGTCTTACTCCTTTATTTATTATACAATTAATATAAAATTATAACAAGTACTAAAATTTAACATTATATTAACATCTCCGTGTCTCTGTGCCTCCGTGTGAACTCTTCTCTAAAATATATATAATTGCTTTTTTGCCGGAAAGCAGAATTGGTATACTTTCCTGCAACTCAAAACACGAAGGTTGCGCTTTTAAAAAATTGTCATCATTTGCGTATAACACCACTGCTCTTCCCCCGTCTTTTAACAGTTTACCAAAAATTTCAAATATTTGTTTTAAAAATACTGTGTTGTCTACTTCTTTAAAATGTCCCCACGGCGGATCTGTAATAATTACATCGATACTTTTTTCTTTTATAATCGCTGGAAGTTTTTCAAAATCGGCTTTGTGAATAATAAAATTACCAGTATCTTTTTTCTTAAATCTTGAAGCGGTATAAGAAGCTGCCTCTTTATTATTATCACTTGCGAAAAAATTGGTTATGTGAAAATATTTCATTGCCGTATTTGGAATTGAGCCGTAACCGCAAAATGGGTCAAGAACGGTATCGTTATGTTTAATGTCTGCAAGACGGCACAAGACCCAAGTTAAAGGCGGCGGCAGTTCTCCCTTGTGCAGAGTTTTTTCCCAAGAAGGACGTAAAGTAAGTCGCTTCATAAATATTGTAAAGTTGTTTTTTGTATCGTCGTCTCTGCGATATAAAAACCAAAACTCGGTATCGGGTAAACTGCGGTTAACCTTTAAACCGCTGATGCGGGAAATATATTTTTCGGCTTCTACCCTTAATTTTTCATCGATTGCCGCAGGCTGGTTTTCATTGGAAATTACAATCCTGAATGTTTTAAAATTCTTACTATTATTGGAAATAATATCATAATTTTTATTTTCTTCTATAAAACATCTTATATTCTTTAATAAAACATCTTCTCTGCGTCCTTCGCGCCTTTGCGTCTTGGCGTGATTCTCTTCTCTAACATTCACTATCGCAAAAATATTATTAAAACAGAAAAAATTTAGTTTATCGTAACTTGTTTCAGTTTCAAAAATTACAGCACCGTCAAGGAGTTTATGTATTACAGCGTCTTTAAGCCGTTCTTTTATTACCCTTGCAATTACATTTTGTAAACCGGGTATAAACGCGGCGTAAAATTGATTCACTATATCAGGAACACCCTGTTGTGCCGCCGCAGGTATCGCATTTCATACAAGTTCCGTTTCTAAGCAATGTGAACGAACCGCATGAAGTACACGGGTCTCCTTCATAACCTTTGATACGCGCATGAACAATTTTTATAACTTCGCTTTCTTCAGGATAGGACTGTTCAAACTTCGCTTGTCCCTTCACAGCAACTTGTGTCTGCGGCTGTGTCATCACCGCTACAGAAGACTGAGAAAAAACCGAACTTGAAGCCAATCCTTTTGGAGAACTGCCGGCTCCTCCTGTTATCTCCTGAGTACGAGCTTGCGTTTGATCACCTGCAGGCGGCGAAAGAGGTAACGGCTGTTTAACAGTTTTACTTGCGGAAACAGTTACGCTGTTTGGTCTGAAACCTACACTGCTTTTTTCGCTTCGCGGCTTTGGATCGGCAGCGTCTGATTCGCTTTTTGTAGCTGTCGCAATTAAATCTTCCGGTTTTACCTGCCCCAAATCGCTGCGTTTTAAATAACTGATCGCTAAGTCACGGAAAACATAATCGATTACACTGGTCGCCATTTTTACATAATCGTGACCCTGCACAAGACCGTTTGGTTCAAAGCGGCTGAATGTAAAGGCATCAACATATTCTTCAAGCGGTACACCGTATTGAAGCCCAAGTGAAACTGTAATGGCAAAACTGTTTAAAAGACTTCTAAAAGCAGCGCCTTCTTTGTGCATATCAAGGAAGATTTCGCCGAGATTTCCGTCTTCGTATTCGCCTGTTCTAATAAAAATTGAATGTCCGCCGATTTTCGCTTTTTGAGTATATCCCATCCTGCGGTTTGGAAGAGGTTTTCTAAGCCCTCTAATTGTCGCCGCTTTTTTACGATCCTGCATTGATGCCGGCAGTTCCAATCCTTTTTCAACTTTTAGGATAGTGTCAGCTAACGGATCGGTTCCAGGCGCGAAAGTATTTAAAGGCTGTGAAAGTTTTGAGCCGTCACGGTACAATGCTACAGCTTTAAGACCGTTTTTCCACGAAACCATGTAAGCGCCTTTTACATCATCGTAATTGGCGGAGTTAGGCATATTGATAGTTTTGGAAATTGCCCCGGAAATAAACGGCTGAGTTGCAGCCATCATGCCGATATGCGCAATCCAGGGTATCGATCTTTTTCCTTTTTTTCCTGACGGAGCCGCTGTATCAAAAACGGCGTAATGTTCTTTTTTAAGACCCGGCGCTCCTTCAAGACCCATAGTACCGCAGGCAAAAAGCTCTGCATCTTCGATATCCTGAGTGCTAAAACCAAGATGTTTAAGAACACTGAAACCTGCAAGCGACCATGTAGATTCGGGGATTCTTAAATCTTCTTCGACAAAAGATTTTCCAAGTATATACGGATTAAAAACACCTTCCAGGTTAA
>WQXE01000077.1 GCA_009784995.1 Treponema sp.
CGAAGATGAGAAACTGTAAATCCGCCTGATTTTTTTGAATCGTATGAGAAGTAAGCCTGAACATTGAGTTCCGGTTTTGCTTCGCTGATAATTTTAATTGAGTTTTTGTTCGCGCCGACAGTACCGTCCGCTCCAAGTCCGTAGAAAAGGGCTTCGTACATGCCTTCTTCCGCGAGAACAAACTCAGTATCGTAATCAAGACTTTTGCCAAGAACATCATCTTTAATACCAACCGCGAAGTTGTGGATTTTTTTGCCGGAAAGGTTTTCAAATACAGCTTTTACCATAGTTGGTGTAAATTCCTTTGAACCAAGACCGTAACGTCCGCCAACAATAGCCGGGTTAGCTTTAAATTCGCCTGATGCCTGCATTTCCGCGATGGCTGTGCGAACATCCTGATACAACGGTTCACCATTGGAACCCGGATCTTTTGTTCGGTCAAGAACAGCGATTGATTTTACAGAATCTGGTATCGCTTTTACAAACGCTTTCGCGTCAAACGGGCGGTATAGGCGAACCTTTACCATACCGGTTTTTTCTCCCTTACCGTTAAGATAATCGATTGTTTCTTCTACTGTATCAGCGCCGGAACCCATGATAATGACTACTTTTTCCGCGTCTTTCGCGCCGTAGTAATCGAACAATTTATAAGCTCTGCCTGTCAATTTGGCGTATTTATCCATTTCTGCCTGAACGATAGCAGGTGTCGCTTCGTAATATTTATTTACACCTTCACGACCCTGGAAATAAGTGTCCGGGTTTTGTGATGTACCGCGAATCATTGGTTTTTCGGGAGTAAGACCGCGAGTACGGTGTTCCGCGACAAGATCATCATCGATCATTTGACGCATTAAATCGTAAGAAGCTTCTTCGACTTTCTGCATTTCATGGCTGGTGCGGAAACCGTCAAAGAAATGAAGGAAAGGAACTCTTGAACGCAGGGTAGCCGCGTGAGCGATAATCGCCAGATCCATTACTTCCTGAACGTTGTTGGAAGAAAGCATTGCCCAGCCTGTTTGGCGGCATGCCATAACATCCTGGTGATCACCGAAAATACAAAGGCTTGATGTAGCCAAAGCGCGCGCTGATATATGGAATACAGTAGAAGTAAGCTCGCCCGCGACCTTGTACATGGTAGGAATCATGAGCAAAAGACCCTGAGAAGCGGTAAAAGTTGTGGAAAGCGCGCCGGTAGTCAAAGCGCCGTGTACAGCCGCCGCCGCGCCCGCTTCGGATTGCAATTCTACAACATCAGGAATGGTACCCCAGATATTTTTACGTCCCTGGGCAGAAAACTCATCGGAGAGTTCTCCCATCTGACTGGAAGGGGTAATCGGATAAATAGCTATTACTTCGCTAAGAGCGTGGGCAACATGCGCCGCTGCGGTGTTACCTTCAATCGTGACAAAATTCTTTGACATTTTTTTCCTCTACTTATTAGTTATTGTATTTCAAAACGATCTTAACATGATTTATTGGTATGTTCAACCAGAAAAATCGACATTCCTTGACTATTTCAAAAAACAGATATAATAATAAACAAGTATACAACCATATATCTTGTTACATGGTAATTTTATACCATAAAACAAAGTATTGGAGGAAAAAATGAAGAAATTTTGGATTATAGCGCTTGTAATGGCAATATTCACTGTTTCGGGTGTTTTTGCACAGGAACAAAATTGGTGGATCACTAATAGAGAAAATGGTCAAAGAGCTAGAAACAATCAGGTAACCCTTACACTTGGAGAAAATTTTGTTTATATCTACTTTAGTGAAGGCTTACCTGGCGCTAATTTCGACAGATTCAGAATCAATTTTACAATCAGCAGACCATTGGAAGTATTCTGGCAATGCGCATACTATGCAGATATGCAAGGCGGAGTATTAGGTAGCGTAGAATCTGTAGGTGTAATTGAAGCAGGACCAATCGAATATAAAAACAAAAAAAGCTGCTCTTTGGTAACCCTTTTTGCAAAATATCGAAAATAGTTTTTGGAAAAAATTTTAGGTTGTTTATATTTATAAAAAAAATTAAACTTTTATTATTTTGTTAATACAAATTCGGTAAAGTCGATTTGGAAAGCTCCTCTTATGCCGCCGCCAGCTCTTCTTGCTGTCCCTTCACCTTCAGTAGAAAATACTAATAAATTTGCGACATCTGTAGTGCCTAATGTATAGGTCTCACCAACCTGAATTTGGTTTCCAGCTAAAAGATTTCTATACTGAAAATTACCCTGATAATCACTTCCCCACTGGAAATTATCCAGAACTCTGAGAGTATATCTGCCTAAATCAGCTTTGAATGTTTGCGCAAACAATGCAGGAACCAAAAGACAAAGAATTAAACCCACCATAAATGTTTTTTTCATAATAAAACTTCCAAAAAATAATTATTCGGCAATGCCGATATTATTTATAGAATAATATTGAATACCAAAAATTACAAACTTTATTTTAATCATGGTGTTATCACAGCAGTTTAAATTATTTAAGCGGATACTGTAAGCCCAAGTCCAAGAGCAGATGATACTCTTATAAATGTGAGCATATTACAATTAATCCCATTTTCAATTTTAGATAATTGCTGTTGTGTAACACGGCTTTTTTGAGCAAGTTCCTTTTGAGTCATACCGCTTTTTTCACGTGCTTCTACTATTGCATAACTCAGATTAAGCAAGCGTTTTTCCTCTTCAAATAATTTTTTGAATTCCGGATCTTTTAATTCTTCTTTAAGATGTTTTTCAAAATTCACAATAACCCCCTAATTTTTTGCTCTGAATACCTTTCTAAAAAATTAGTACGATTCTTTTTTGCTAATTTTATTTCAGATACAGGTACTTTATCTGTATGTTTATCAAATACATTCGTAAGAATCATTATATTTTGATAACAAAAGAAATACAAAATTCTCACTTGTGTTCCCGTTAATTTAATTCTTAACTCATGTATTCCATCTTCTAAAAGATCTGCATACGGTCTATGTAAATTTGCTCCATTCTCTTTTAGATAATCAATAAACGCTAAAGTTTTTGCTCGTTCATTGATTGAAAGCTTTCTTATATATTCTTCAACAGGTTTTGTGCCATCTTGCTCAATATAGTAAAGAACATACCATTTTTTGCTCATACTAAATAATACATCAAAAAAGGTGTAAAGTAAAGTAATGAAACCAAAAAAAGGCTGTCCAGCACCTAAATACTTAGATGCTGGACAAGCCCAAATAAAAACAATAATTAAACTCCGTGGAAACTCTTTGTCTAGTAGTCCATTCCGCCCATGCCACCCATTCCGCCACCCGGCATCGCGGGAGCTTCTTTCTTTTCAGGGATATCTGTAATGGCGCATTCTGTAGTGAGCAATAAACTCGCTATTGAAGCGGCGTTTTGCAGAGCTGAACGGGTAACTTTCGCGGGGTCAATAATACCCGCTTTCATCATATCCACCCATTCCATCTTCGCGGCGTCAAAACCGATGCCTTTTTTCTCGTTTCTAGCTCTTTCGGCGATAACCGCTCCGTCTAAACCAGCGTTTTCCGCTATTTGGCGGATTGGCTCTTCTAAAGCGCGCTTTACGATTTTAAAGCCAACTTTTTCGTCGTCTGTAAGACCGCCAAGGTCCGCTTTGTCCAACGCAAGCGCGGCTTGAATCATGGCGATCGCGCCGCCGGAAACGATACCTTCGTCGATAGCCGCGCGAGTCGCGGAAAGAGCGTCTTCTACTCTGTGCTTCTTTTCTTTAAGTTCAACTTCTGTAGCGGCGCCAACGTTAATTACAGCTACACCGCCGGCAAGTTTCGCGAGGCGTTCCTGTAATTTTTCGCGGTCATAATCGCTTGAAGTGTCTTCGATCTGCGCTTTAATCTGCGCGATTCTGTCCTGAATGTCTTTTTGCTTGCCTGCGCCGTTAATAATCGTTGTGTTGTCTTTGTCGATTTTTACAGTTTTTGCCTTTCCAAGCTGAGAAATGTCTGTGTTTTCAAGTTTGAGTCCGAGTTCTTCAGAAATTACTTCGCCGCCTGTTAAAATGGCGATGTCTTCGAGCATCGCTTTTCTGCGATCGCCAAAACCGGGCGCTTTTACCGCGCAGGTGCGCAATGTTCCGCGCAAGCTGTTTACAACAAGGGTTGAAAGCGCTTCACCGTCACAGTCTTCTGCGATGATAAGCAGAGGTTTGCCGCTTTGAGCTACTTTTTCAAGCAACGGAAGCATATCTTTCATGCTGGAAACTTTTTTATCATGAATAAGAATGAAAACATCTTCGTAAACGCTGGTCATTGTATCGCGGTCAGTTACGAAATAAGCTGAAATATAACCGCGGTCAAACTGCATACCTTCGACAAATTCGATGCTTGTATCCATTGTTTTAGATTCTTCGACAGTGATAACTCCGTCTTTTCCAACTTTTTCCATCGCGTCTGCGATTGTATTGCCGATTTCGGTGTCGTTATTGGCGGAAACCGAGGCAACATGGGAAATTTCTTCTTTATCTTTAATGTCTTTTGAGCTTTTTTTGATTTCTTCTACCGCGATTGTTACAGCTTTATCGATACCGCGTTTGAGTTCAAGCGGGGTCATACCTGCTGCTACGGATTTAAGTCCTTCTTTTACTAAAGAATATGCCAAAACAGTGGCGGTTGTGGTACCATCGCCGGCTACATCGTTTGTTTTAGTCGCTACTTCTTTTAAAAGCTGAGCGCCCATATTTTCGTAAGGATCTGCAAGTTCAATCTCTTTCGCGACAGAAACTCCGTCCTTTGTTACTGTCGGCGCGCCGAATTTCTTGTCTAAAAGAACATTTCGTCCCTTGGGACCAAGCGTTACCTTAACGGCTTTTGAAATTTGCTCAACTCCTGATAATAATTTTCGCCGGGCTTCTTCGTTGAACATCAACTGTTTTGCCATAATCTTTCTCTCCTCTTGTTTATTGCGGCGCCAAAAGGGTAATTTGACGCCAAATTATTAATATTTATGGATTCAGGCCGAACCCTCCAACAATCTAACAGAAAATAATAACTTCTACAATAGGTATATCCAAAAATTTAACTCTTTACCAATGAAGTAAAATCATATATACTGCTTCTGTCAACCATATTAAGTATGGAGGGGTAAATGAGAAAACAAAACTTTTTTTTATTTATATTAGTATTTATAATGGCTGCTTCGGTATCAATGGAAGCTTTCAGTCAATCCGCGGCTGCCGGCACTTTAGCCAGGGTAAACGAAGCCCGCCAGAAAGCTATGGACTTTGAATGTCCCGCGTATTTTCCAAGTGATTGGGAAAACCTGGAAAATCAATATGGAATTGTAAGCAGAGGACAGCAAACAGCAGCCGTTTATGAAAACCTTGCCGCCGAATATGACGCTATTTTCAAAAAAACAATCCCTCTTTACGCTCAAGCCTGGGAAGATGACATTATTTTAACTAGATACATGCTGTTTGGCACTGTTTTTATCGAAAGTTTTCCGGAATTATTAAATAAAGCTGATGAAATCGCTCTTAGAGCGATGGCTCAATATGAAGCCGAAGATTACTACACCGCGAAGATCACCGCAGAAAACGCCTTGAATGAATATGGAACCCTATTAATGGGTGTAAGAGTTTTCACAGCAAGACAGGAAATTCTGGATCGCGGTTTTAGGCAGTATGATTTGGAAAATTTTAACAGAGCGGAAGAAGTCGCGCAAACCGCGTTAAACGAATACTATTCCGGCAATAACGAAGCGGCGATAACTAACGGCGAAGAAGCTTTACTCCGCTATAATATTATACTTTCAAACGGATGGGTTGTATTTTCCGTTTTTCGTCAAGCATCCGCTTTTGAAGAAAGAGAATTCGCATTAATCGAAAGAGCGAATATCGCTTCGCGCGAAACTTTCCGAGCCGCTGACGCTCTTTATAATCAAGCTTCGGATCTTTTAGCTTCTGAAGATTATAACGAAGCGGCTCTTTTATTTATCGAAGCGGAAGCTATGTATTTAATATCCAGGCAAGAAACAGAAAATAGAAGATTAAGAGCTATAGAAGCGATCAGAATGGCGGAAGATAAAATAGAAGAAAGTAAAGAAACAGCCGTTGAAGCTGAAAGAATAATAGAAGGAGGTTTAAGATAAATGAATCGAAAAATTACCCTTATAGTGTTAATAACACTAATTTTTACAATTCCCGTGTTTGGTTATGACGAAAATAAACTGGATGTAATAACACTTGAGTTTATTTCAATGACGTATTTCGCGGCGACAGTCGCGGCTGAAGAAGGACATGTTAGTATCAGTAATAATGAATTCTATCGTGAAAGCTTGCGATTAGCGCGGCTCGCGTTGGAAACATTTGAAATTGGCGAATATGAAGCTTCTGCGGGTTTCGCTATGGAAGCAATCTTCTTTGCCCAGCTTTCCGATGAATATGTCGCGGAACAGTTAATAATCGAAGCGAAACGTTTGATGGATTGGGCGGATTTAAACAATATCGCGGCAAGACATCCAAGAGATTACAACGATAGCAAAGGTTATTACGAAATGAGTATCGCCGCTCAAACAAACGAAGATTGGGAAAGAGCGTCTGCCGCCGCGATGACATCAATCGAAATACTTTCGGCGCTTCAGTCAGGTAATGTTCCGCCTCCGCGTCCAAGCCCTAGCCCAAGTCCAACACCGAATCAACCGCTTCCCGGCGGAGTTTCACCGCTTCCAGCTCAATATACAGTTAGAACATGGGCATCTGTAAAGGATTGTCTTTGGAATATAGCGGGTTATTCATTTGTCTATGGCGACCCTTGGAGATGGAGAGACCTATACGAAGCGAACAGAAGCAAATTGCCAAACCCGAATAACCCTGATTTAATTCAGCCGGGCACGATAATTGATATTCCAAGTATTAGGGGAGAACACCGCGAAGGCATGTGGGATCCTAACAATACATATCGTCCATAAATTTACTTGTAGTTGCCGCCTTGGTTATAAAGCGCTAAGGCGGTGCCCATGAGGGCGTGGACAAAGGGTGGTTTACCCATGCCTTGTATCACTTCCTGTTCGTTTACTAAAGCAATTTCAACATATTCATCTTCATCCAGTTCCTGTTTACCAGTATCAATCAAATCTTCTGCGAGAAAAAAATGAACCTTGTTTGACATTATCGCGGGGTTTGGAGAAAACTCGCCTATTTTTTTTATCTTTCGCGGTTTGTAACCGGTTTCTTCGTACAATTCTCTCGCGGCGGCTTGTTCCGGGTTTTCACCGGGTTCAAAAACACCACCAGGAAATTCCAGACTAAGACACTTTGACCCATGCCGCCACTGCCAAACCATTAAAAAATGTTTTCCTTTAGAAGTCTCAATTACGGGAATTACAATTGCCCAGTCTTTCGCGTCAATTACCGTAAAGGTTTGCGGTTCATTCCCAATTGGTGATTTGCAATATGATTCATTTACTGAAAATATCTTACAATCAAAAACTTGTTTTTTGCCGGTTTCTGTCCATGTTAAATGCGGTTTGTCCATAATTAACAATATCATAAAATGGTGACTGACACCACTGTTTATGTTATACTCAAAAAATGCAGGCTTATTTGGACATCGTACAAAAAATCCTAAACACAGGTTTTCGCAAAACAAATCGCACAGGCATAGACGCTTTGTCTATCGCGGGAGCGATGTTTGAACACGATATGTCAAACGGCTTTCCGCTTTTAACCACAAAAAAAGTGCCGTTTCGCCTTGTAGCGTCCGAACTGGAATTTTTTATACAAGGAATTACTGACAAAGAATGGTTAAAAGAGCAGAATAACCATATCTGGGATGAATGGTGCAGCCCCGACGCTGTCCCTTACGGCAATGACGAACAAACAAAAGTTAAAATGATGAGTGAGCGCGAGCTTGGTCCAATTTACGGCTGGCAGTGGCGCAACTTCGGCGCGAAATATACAACGTTTAATAATCCACCCGAAGGTAACGGGGTCGACCAACTGGAAAAACTTGTACAAACCCTAAAAACTGACCCCGATAACCGCCGTATGATTGTAAGTGCGTGGAACCCCTGCGACTTACATCGTATGGCACTGCCGCCATGTCATTACAACTTTCAGGTAACAGTGATCGATAACAAGGTGAACCTTCTTTGGAACCAGCGTTCTGTTGATGTCGCGCTTGGTCTGCCATTTAATATCGCGTCTTATGGCTGCCTTTTGCATTTGCTGGCAAAAGAAGCGGGATTAGGCGAGGGCAGACTTATCGGCTTTTTGGGAGACACTCACATTTATGTAAATCATATCGACGCTATTCGCCAGCAATTGGAACGCCAGCCCAAATCGCTTCCGCAAATAAAAACAGAAAAGTTTACATCGATTTTTGACTGGCACTACAGCGATACTATTATAGAAGGATATGATCCTCATCCTGCGATAAAGTTTGAGATAGCGGTTTAATTATGAAGAATTTTTACCACGAACTCATACCTACGGTATGTACACGAACCAACACGAACGGAAGAAAAAAATGAAAGAACAAGATATAATACTAATCGTTGCGATGGCGGAAAATAGAGTTATCGGCAAGGATAACGCTATGCCTTGGTCGATAAAGGGGAATCTCGCGCATTTTAAAGAAAAAACAATGGGTTGGCCGTGTATCATGGGCAGAAAAACCTGGGACTCTCTTCCAATAAAACCTTTACCTGGCAGATTGAATATAATATTATCGAAATCAATAAAAATAAACGGACAACAACTCTGCGCCTCCGCGCCTTTGCGAGATAAAAATTCCGATAATTCTGGTATTAAAGTATTTTCATCATTAGAATCTGCCATTGAATCCTGCGCCAACTACGAAAAAGTTTTTATCTGCGGCGGGGAATCTATTTATAAACAAGCCATGCCGCTTGCTACAAAAATCGACCTTACCTTGATTCCGGGGTTATACGATGGCGATACATTTTTTCCGGAAATTGATGAAACAAAATGGAAAAAAACTGATACAGTAGATTATGACAATTTTAAAATTATCACATACGAAAAGGAGAAATCATGAAAGGACCTATTTTAGTTGTACTTGCCGCAGGCATGGGAAGCCGTTACGGCGGATTAAAACA
>WQXE01000078.1 GCA_009784995.1 Treponema sp.
AACGCAGCTCGTCATAAATAGCGCCTCTAATGTGCGTAACAGCGTACGTTTTAAATTTTACATTCTTATCCGGATCATATTTGTCAATCGCGTCAATAATACCAAAAACGCCGTATCCTACAAGATCATCAAATTCAACATTATTGGGCATTCCTACAGCGACTTTTCCGGCTACATACTTAACCAACGGAGCGTATTGTTTTATAAAGGCTTCCCGTATCGCAGGATCCCGATTCTTTCGGTACTGCTGCCAGAGCTCCTCTTCTGTCCTTTCTTCTTCCGGCATTCCCAAATCCTATCCTTATTCTAATCTTTGCTCAATATCGTACTAATACCCTTCGCTAAATCCTTGGGGTTAAAATCACCTTCTAACTGCTGTGGTTTATTCCCCATATAATTACTCCTGTCAGGTTCCGGTTCCGCCGTCATGTAAAACGAAGATGTCGAAGACACAGGCGAGGTCGCGGTAAAACCCATTGATTCAGATGGTTCCGGTGGCAGTACAGTACTTGCGGCCTGAACCGGAGCTGATGGACCGCTGTAAGCGGTAGAAAAAGCTCTTGCCATCATATCTAAATCCGGTAATCCCCCCAATCCCGAATCATCTCCAAAACTTGGGGTAAACTGCGGTTGAAAAACTTCAGGTTTGCCCGCTGCCGGTTTTTCGACAGTAGAAGCCGATTTTTCAATTCCAGGCAAATCATCAAATGTGATATCCTGAATAAACCCCATGTCATTATAACCCTCTTCCTTCTTTCGGTCTATACCCTCTTCGGTTAAAGGAGATTCAAACCATTGGTTTGATATAGGTTTTTCATCCTCCAACTCGCTTTCGTCATCGGGATCTCTTCTGCGGGACCTGAAATTACCGGAAATTAAATCCTCTATATTACCCAGTTCATCTGAACCGTCCGCTGCCTTATATAATTCCGGTACGGCAAACTCACCTGTACTATCCAGGGTAATATTAATTCTGGAACCGATTTGTTCTTCCTGTTTGGCGGTTTCTTCAGATGACATTAATAATTCCGGGAAGAAATTATTCATCACAAATCTTAATCCAAAACCAAGCCCGAAAAATACCGCGCCAAAAATTAACGCTCTAATAAAAATATGTATAAAAGCAACGCCAGAGAATACGCCAAGTGTGACGGAAATAAATATCGCGCAAACCGCGGCAAAAACACCCCATCTAATATTCGACACTATTCTCTCCTTAATTTTATAATATTAAATACTTGGTTCATTTGATGAACCGAATATTCTGCGCAGCATTTTTCCAAATCCGCGTGAATCACCGGGTTTATTTCGATCCATGCGATCTACAATATGCTGAACGCATATACTCGCTTTACATTTTGGATCTACAACCATAAACGGTTTTTGTCTTAAAACAGCGTTTTGAACAGCTGTATCATCATAGATAAATCCCAAATAATCTACTTTAAGATTTAAAAATTGTCCCGCGATATTTATCATTCTGTCGGCGACGCTTTTTGCCTGAACCGCGGCTTTAGCTCTGTTAACAACAAGTTTTAACCCTACATTTATGGAATCATATTCTGTGGCGATTATTTTAATTATTCCGTAAGCGTCTGTAATTGCGGTCGGTTCGGGAGTTGTAATAATTACAGCGTCATCTGCGGCAGCGATAAAATCCAATACATTACTGGAAACACCGGCGCTTGTATCAATAATTATGATGTCAGCGTTGGAAAGAGTTTCAAGTTCAGCGATAAAATCTCTTCTGTCTTCTTCGCCCATATTCGCGATTTGCGAAAAACCGGACGCGCCGGCGACTATCGAAATTCCATATTCAGTTTCAACCAGGATTTCGCGGATTGTTTTTTGTTTTTTGATAACATGATATAAATTATACTTTGGTATCATATTAAGCATAACGTTAACATTCGCGAGCCCAAGGTCGGCGTCCATTACAATTACTTTTTTCCCGAGTCTCGCGAACGCTAAAGCCATATTTACAGAAAGGTTTGTTTTACCAACACCACCTTTGCCTGATGTAACTGTAATTATTCTTGCTTTGTCAGCCTTTACATTTGATTTTACAGACGATGTTGTCTTTGAAACATTTGTACTGTCTTTTTTACGTTTCATTATTTCACGTAATTTCTCAGCTTGATCTTCCATAATTATCCTTTTCTCCTATTTCCATTTGAATTGATCCGCTTCGCCCGAAGGAAAACGATTTTCTATTTTTTCACGGTTTATTTTAAAACCTTCAAGATTTTTAAGGAAATGCACAACTGTCGCTCTTCTAATATCTTCAGGTATTTTCTGCCCTTCTGTTATATAAGATACACTTTTTCTTTTTTCCCAAAGAGCCGAAATTAAATTACCAATGCGATCTGTTTCGTCCATTTTTGAAAGTATTATAGATTTATAACTAAAAGGTTCAAATTGCTGCATGATATTTAACATATCAGATGTTTTTGTAGCCGCGCTGACAACCAAATGATACTCGGCGTTTCTTCCGCATCCTTCCAGGATTTCTTTCATTTTACCTATTTCCGCTGAATCCTTCGGGCTTTTTCCGATTGTGTCAATTAAAAATAAATCGGTACCATCACTTAAAAGCGCGATTTCTTTTCTTAAATCCTGTTTATTATCAACACTGGATACGGGAATACGCATGATATAACCGGTTCTTTGTAATTGTTCTTCGGCGCCGATACGGAACTGGTCTATCGTTATCATTTTTACATCGATCGCGGGAAATTCTTCCGTGCCGATACCAAAAATCGCCGCGAGTTTGGAAACCGTTGTTGTTTTGCCGACACCTGTAGGACCTACTAAAACCATTATCCTGGGCTTCTTCGGCGTATGTTCTAATGATGATGTATCTTCTTTGTATATATTGATGCTTTCTCCTATCCATTCGACAAGTTTTTCCTGTATGTTTTCAATGTCACCTAACTGGTCAAATGATATTTCTTTTCGCAGCCTTTCTATCATATTATTAATATAATTTTCGGAAAAATCATTTTCTTTTAAAAGCTGTGTAACGCTTACAAATGCCGGGTGTTCCCGCGCGTTTCCCTGAAACGATTTACTGTTATTTTCAACTGTCTGTTTTATTTCTTTTAACGCATCTAAAATTTGCTGCGAAGATTCTTTCCCGCTATGATGCGCCGCTGATTGTTTTACATCGCTCGCGATGGCAAGAAATTTCTTTTTTTCATCTTCGAGCTTTTTATTTGATAAATCATTATAACCATACATGGAAGATGTTAGATTGTTAACTTCCCGCGTTTTATACTGAGGAAAGAAAAACTCCACCTGAACACCGGGTTTGGAAAAAAATCCTAAAACACCGCCGACTCTAATTTCTTTTTGACTTAGAATTTTAAACGGACGGTTATACTTTGACGCGATTTTTAATTCGCAATCCATCCGGTTTTCGCCTTTTTCAATATACATTTCCATCTTACTGCTCCATACCCGGTACGGTTGCAAAACCGTTTGATGCCGTGTCTTCTAATCTTATTATTCCTACTGCTTCAGGTTTTATATCTTTTGTTATTTCCGGTACTGATAAAACCGCCAAATCGGGTAACTCACGATCGGTAATATTTTTAACAAGGAAACGCGCTTGTTCCGAACACAGAACTACAGGCATCCAGCCTTTTTCTTTAACTGCAGTTACCGCTCTTACAACCGATTTAATCCAGGCTTTCTGCGTAGGAGGATCAAGCGCGCAAACAAGCCCTGAGGCGGTTTCATATTTCGCGTCGATAATTTTTTGTTCCAAAGACGGGTCTATCGTAAGAACGCGCAGTATATGATCGTCGTCCGCGTACTGATGGCATATCTGGCTTGCAAGAGCCTGCCTTGCTTTTTCTGTTAAGAACCAGATATTTTTTGATACCGGCGCGAAATCGGCAAGAGCTTCCAATATAGAAACCATATTGCGGATAGAAACTCTTTCTCGTAAAAGTCCGTGTAATATTTTTTGAATATCCGTTAAACGCAAACCCCTATTTTCTCTTAAAACTTCTTCTACGACTGCCGGGTATTCTTTGCGCAGAGTATCCAAAATCGCCTGTGTATCCTGCAAGCCAAGTATGTTAGCGGCAGACCTGCGGATTATTTCTGTTAAATGAGTCGCGATAATCGAAGGCGGATCAACTACCGTGTAACCCGCGCGTTCGGCATCGTCTCTTCTTTCTTGATCGATCCAAATTGCCTGTAGTCCGAAAGCGGGGTCTACAGTTTTTTCACCAGGTATTTCTTCTGTTACATTTCCCGGATTTATACAAAGGAAATTACCAAGCCGGATCTTTCCCCTGCCTGAATCTACGCCTTTAATTTTAAAACAATATTCGGAAGGTTCCAGGATTGAATTATCGATAATTCGCACCTTGGGAATGACAAGTCCAAGATCATACGCGGACTGCCGCCTTACTCCCTGAACTCTTTCCAAAAGCTCCGCGCCTTTTTCTTTTTCAACTAACGGAACCAAGCCGTAACCTAATTCCAGTGAAAGCGCGTCCAATGGAACAACAGGAGAAAAATCGGCTGGTTTTTCTTCCTTTTGCTCGCGGGTTTTTGACATCATTTCGTTAAAACCTTCCACCCGTTTTTTTGCCTGCCCTGTTCTGTAGGCATGGAATCCAATTATCGCCGCCATTGGAATAAGAACGTACCAGGGGAAACCGGGCAATAACGCGAGGAATACAAGCATTACAGATAAAATCCAGTAAATTTTTGAATCTTTTGTTAATAACTGTTCAACTACCTGATCACTAAGATTACCTGTCGCGGCGGCTCTGGTAACAACAATACCCATCGCGACGGAAATTAAAAGAGCGGGAAGCTGTGTTACAAGTCCGTCTCCGATTGCAAGGCTTATATAAGTTGATACAACATTTGATTCGTTGTACATTGCAGAACCAATAATAAATCCGCCAAGTATTTCGACAACAATAATGAAAACACCAACCTTTACGTTACCTGAAATAAATTTACTGGCACCATCCATTGATCCGTAAAAATCTGATTCCTGACGAATTTCAGCTTTTTGCCTTTTAGCTTCTTCTTCATTGATAGCTCCGGAACTGTACTCGGTTTCTACCCCCATCATTTTTACTGACATGCTGTCCAATGTAAAACGCGCGGCTACTTCGGAAACACGAGTCGCTCCCTTTGTAATAACAACAATTTGAACGGCAATAATTATAATAAATATTATAAAACCGACAACAATACCCTGGGTTCCGCCGGAGCCTACAACGAAAGTAGAGAACGCTTTTATCATCCTGCCGTCAAAGTTCTGACCCTGAGTTAAAATAAGACGAGTGGAAGAAACATTTAACGCGAGGCTGAATATTGTAGATACAAGTAATAATGTCGGGAAAAGACTTATTTCCGTAGGTTTGCGCGTGTTAAGTACGGTTAAAAGAATTAAAAGGGCAAAAATAAGATTAAACGCCATCAATGTATCCAAAAGTACGGTAGGCATAGGAAAGATAATAGTAACTACAATTGTAATTACCGCGACCGCCGGGAAACTATCCTTAAAAAAAATCAGAAAACTTTGTATTGGTCCTCTGCCGCTTGTTTGCGACGCGCCTTGTAATGGACCATTTGCCGTACTTTGTACGCTATCAGCCATTGATACTCCTCATATTTTACGCGGCTCCTTCCGCAAAAATCTTATTACGCCTTTGTTCATTAAGGCCCCAAACTCTTGTTAAAATTAAAGCAACCGTAGTCCAATACTTTTCCGGAATAATTTCACCTACGTCCGTTTCATTATATAATGCCCGCGCCAAAGGTTTATTTTCGACGAGCGGAACATCGTTTTCATTAGCGATTTCCCTAATCCTCGCGGCTATTGAATCGGCGCCAAGAGCTACAACCATTGGACCCGGCATATTCTTTTCAAATTGTAAAGCTACAGCAAAGTGTGTCGGGTTTGTTATAACAACATCCGCTTTTGGAACCGCTGTATTTATATTTTGCTTTAACATTTCGCGGAAGCGGCTTTTAATTCTTGCCTGTACTTCCGGATCCGATTCCATCATTTTAAATTCTTCTTTTCTTTCATGACGCGTCATCTTGTGCCGTTCGCGGAAACGCCATTTTTGGAAATAGAAATCCGCTATTCCAAGTACAAGCAGTAAAACAGCGACAACAATTATCATTCGTATCGCTATTCCGGCGACAAAAAACAATGCCTGATAAGGATCCGCTTTTTGCAGATTTAACATTTTATGAATTTCAGAACTAATAAATAAATACGATACGACTCCGATAATAATAATTTTTGCCAAAGACTTGCCTAAATTAACAAGCCCTTCGATAGAAAATATTCTTTTAAAATATTGACCAAACCTTGGCAATACTTTGGAAAATTTCGGCGTAATAGCTTCGGTTGAAAATAAATAATTTCCAAGCTGAACTAGATTGGAAAAAATAGCCGATATAAAAGCAATAATTAAAACCGGCGTAACAAGCCGGATAAAGTAACTAATAAAACTACCGGTTATAATAGCGTCTTTTGTAGGATCAAGTTCGACAGCTCTTAAAAAATAAAAACGAATCATTTCTACACAGGTGCGGAACATAGAAGGCGCTAAAAATAATAATAACAAACCTGTTAAGAGTAAACCGATAGCGCCGACCAATTCCTGACTTTTAGCTACCTGCCCTTTTTTGCGTAACTCTTTTATTTTATATTCGGTAGGTTCTTCGGTTTTACCCGGCGCGTCTTCGTCGTTATCATCCGCAAACCACTGAAGATCAATGAACAACGATTTATCTAAAGAATTTCTCACGGAGGCACATCGAAC
This sequence comes from Treponema sp., assembly GCA_009784995.1. Lineage (GTDB taxonomy): Bacteria > Spirochaetota > Spirochaetia > Treponematales > Breznakiellaceae > WQXQ01. The sequence continues at coordinate 6,813 of WQXE01000078.1, forward strand.
TTCCAGTTCGCGGCACGGAGGATCACGCGGTACTAAAAAATAACATTCAGAACTCCGTGTCTCCGTGTCTCTGTGTGATAAAATTTGAATAAAATAATTTATCAAATTCCGCCTCCGCCGGTGATTTGCCGTCCGATTTGAATGTACAACGATTGAAAACTGCCAAAACCGGCATCGATTATGCGGGTAAAAGCTTCGATCATAAAAGGTAAAACAGTTAATAGTAAAACAAAAGCAGTTATAATAGAAATTGGAAAACCTTCGGATAAAATATTAATCTGCGGCGCCGCTTTGGAAATTAATCCGGTAGTTAAAGATGTTAAAAATAATGTTCCAAGTATCGGAAGCGCGATTATTATCGCGTCCAGGAACAGGCGGGAAAGTCCTGAAGCAATCATCATTACAACTGGTTCTGTTCCTTCGATTAAACTAATAATATTGATTGTTTGAACAGAACGCCAAAAACCGCCAAGAAAAAGCTGATGAAAGCCGCCTATAGTAATAAAAATTAACATCGCGACCAGGTTAAAGTACTGACCCATAAGGGGGTTCTCTACCTGCGCGACCGGGTCAAAAGTTTCTGAAGCTCCAAATCCCATTTGCAAAGAAAAGAACTGCCCCGCTGTGGAAAAAGAAGCGAAAATAATCGTCATGTAAAAACCGATAATAATGCCGATCATCGCTTCTCCCGCGATAAGAAGCAGAAAACGCAGGCTGAAAACTTCGTGGCGCAAATCACTTAAAGAGCCGCCCGGTAAAGTAACAATGGCGTTAGGATTGTTAGCTGCAATATGAAAAACTTCCGCCGTAGGAATTACCGCGAAAGCCGCGAGACCGGCAAGCGCGATTTTCGCTGTTTGAGGAATCGCGTCGGATGAAAGCAAAGGAGCAACCTGAATCATGGCTAGAGCTCTCGCGGCGATCAAGAGGAATACAGGACCAAAGACGAGAATATTATTTAAAACAGCGCTTTCAATCATCCATTTCCTCAATTAAATCCATTATCGCATTTGCGATATTCTTCCAAACAATTCTATTGTATAATTTCCAAGTGACGCGAATCCTACTCCGCCAAAAAGCGCGAGTACAATAAGAATTACAGCAATCTTTGGAACAAATGTAAGAGTCTGTTCCTGAATTGATGTAGCCGCTTGCAATATCGCGACAACCAAACCTACCGCTAACGCGGATAACAAAAGAGGAGCAGCCATTGTTAAAACCTGGAATATTCCTCCTTGCAAAAGATTTGTAATATCACCGGTACTCATTTTCTATCTCCCCTACATAAATGAACGGACCAATTGTTCCGTCAAAAGTCCCCATCCGTCAACAAGAATGAAAAGAATTAATTTAAACGGCATGGATATCATAATGGGAGGAAGCATGATCATACCCATGGACATAAGCACGCTTGCCACTACCATGTCGATTACGATAAACGGAATAAATAAAAGTATTCCGATTTTAAAAGCCACTGTGAGCTCGTTTAAAATGAACGCTGGAATTAATACATAAGTTGGAACGTCAGCTAACGTATTGGGACGATCAAGACCGCGCATCGCCATAAAGAGACGGATATTCTGCGGATTCTCACTCATTTGAGAATACATAAATATTCTTAAAGGAGCTTCCGCTTCCCTGTACGCGTTTTCTACAGACATTTCTCCCGCCGAAAGCGGTTGCAAAGCATTAGTATAAATTGTACTAAAGGTAGGCCACATAATAAAAATGGTAAGAAAAAGAGAAATCCCCAAAATTACCTGGTTGGGAGGTACCTGCTGTAAAGAAAGGGCTCTTTTAATAAAATCCATG
>WQXE01000079.1 GCA_009784995.1 Treponema sp.
AAAGCTGACCAAAAAAGCGGACTTTTAATTAAAGCGCAAAAACGCAAGAACAATATAGGCATTAAAAACGAAAGTTCGCTGCACCGCACTTTAAAATACCAGTACGCGGGACCTGACGGTAAAATCGAAGCGGAAGTTGGAGCTTATGTAGCCGATGGAATCAGCGTAAACGGCGAATATATAGAGGTGCAAACAGGCAGTTTCGCGCCTTTAAAAAATAAAGTATTAGCTTTCGCTAAAAATGGCAATGTGCGTATAATACACCCTATCGCGATAAGTAAGATTATCGAAATCTATGATATGAATGGAAAACTTACTAAAAGGCGAAAAAGCCCTATACACGGTTCAATGTGGGATATTTTTGAAGTTTTACTTGGCGCTCCAGAAATACCGCTGATAAAAGGTATAACAATCGAAATTATCCTTGCAGATATAACAGACAAACGTATAAGTGACGGTAAAGGAACCCGCCGTTTAAAAGGCGTAAGTAAAATGGATAAGGAACTTTTCGCTTTCCATGAAAGTATTATATTAGCCAAAAAATCAGATTACCTGCGTCATTTTATCCCTTTTAAAAAGGAAGATGAATTTACAGCTTTTATGTTATCCAAACAAGCGAATATTAAAATTGATATCGCGAGAAAAGCCCTGTATGTAATGACAAAAATGAAGTTGATTAAAAGGATTGGAAAAATTGGTAATGCCTGGGTGTATATAAGATCTTAAGAAGGTGTCTTAATTTTTTAACATCTCTCCCGCGATATTAGCGGATTCTTCAAACTCGCTGTGAAGCAAACGTTCGGCAATTAAACTGAGTTTTTCTCTTATAGGGCGAGGCCATAATTTTCCTTTAAGGGCGGATAACGCTTCTTTGGCTGTTTTTTTATTTAATGATCTGCACGCGGATTCGATAATTTGCAATTTTTCGCGCAGGAATGAATAATCGGTATCATTAATTGAATCACCGTTATCATCCGAAACATCATCTTCATCTTGTTTGTGTTTATTAATTACATTTTGCAATAATTCCAAAAATCCAGGAAGAGACGATATAATCAGATTCATGTTAAGGTCGCGCCCTGCCTGTTCCAGTTCGGACGCTTTACTTGATAAATCGCTTTCACCGATATTCGCGAGAGCGCTTTTCATCGCGTGTATATTAATTATAAATGTGCTTAAATCGTCGGATCTTCTGCATTTATTTTCGCAAATCGCGTTTAAAATATTAATTGTTTTTGTCGCGTCTCGCACAAAATATTCAGCTAACTGAGGATCAATCGCAATATTATGTTTTCCCGCCGCATACAGGCTGTTTCTCTGCCTTCTGGCTTCTTCAAGAACAGCGGGAGACTGTTTGTCGCGTATCATTTTATTTAATACCGAGTTTAACTGGCGTATATCTATTGGTTTGGAAATAAAATCATCAAAACCATTTTGTAAAAACATTTCCGCCTGTCCCGCGAGAGCGTTAGCGGTTAACGCGACAATAGGACCTTTATAATCAAGGTTGCGTATATGTTTTGTAGCTTCTATGCCGTCCATCCTGGGCATCATGTGATCCATAAAAACGATATCATATTCGGCGCCGTCTCGAATTTTATCAATTGCTTCAAATCCGCTTAACGCGGTATCAATTGAAATGCCATAAGGAGCCATAAGCCCTCGCGCGACATAAAGATTTGTTTCAACATCATCAACAACCAACACGCGTCCGTACGGCATAAATTCCTGCGTAATTTGCGCGTTCCTCATTTTTACGGTATTTTTTAAATTAAGCTTCATTAAGTTTTCAGAAAGTTCTTTGCCGATTGGTTCCATATCAATACAATCTTGCGGAAGACGTACAGTAAATACCGAACCCATGCCGGGTGTACTTTCGATATAAAGATCGCCGCCCATTAACTGTATTAAGTTACGCGCGATATTCATGCCAAGCCCTGTACCTTCGGTTTTGCGGTTGGCTTCCATGTTAAAACGGCTGAATTTATCGCCAAGTTTTTTAATTTGATCCGCTGTCATTCCCTGTCCCGTATCACTTACGCGGATAATAAGGTATATGCCTGAACTGTTTCTTTTAAATTCACTTGATAAGGAAAATTCGATTTGTCCTTCTTGTGTATACTTGAACGCGTTAGACAACAGGTTATTTAAAATTTGTTTAATGCGAAGTTCATCGCCAACAAGCAGTAACGGCACATTTTGATTAATTTCCAGTTTAAAATCAATCGGTTTACTTTCATAGCGGATAATATTCAGTTTAACAGTATCATGTATAAGACTTGCTATATCGTACTGCGAAGTTTGAAGTTCAAATTTACCTGATTCAATTTTTGAAAGATCCAGAATATCATTTATTATTCCAAGTAATAGATCACCTGAATTATATATTCTTTCCAACGCTTCTTTTGTAACAAGCGGAAGAGTGTCATCCTGTAATTGAATTTCTGTTATTCCAAGAATAGCGTTCATTGGCGTGCGAATTTCATGACTCATCTTCGCGAGGAAGTCGCTCTTTGCCTTGCTGCTTTCTTCCGCGACTTCAGCTCTGCGCATTTCGGCAATCATGGCTTTAATTTCTCTTAAATCCCTGATGTAACCCGCGACCGCGTATACTCCGCGGAACTTTACTCTTACAAGCGAAACTTCTGTAGGTACAAACTCCCCGTCCGGTCTTACATGGGTTAATTCAAAACAGCAATGCCCTTCTTCAAACGCGTCGTAAATATAATTATGAACCAAATCTTTTGTTATTTCGCCGGATGACTGGTATTCCGGAAATAAATCATATACATTTTCTATAAAATCATTTTTATCTTTTAATCCAAACAGCCTTACTATTTCCTGATTACATTCAAGAACTTTTAACGTGTTATCGATCAGGAAACACGCCAATGGAGTTGAATCAAACATTACCTGCGTACATTCGTCGGCTTCGCGCATTTTGGTAATAATCGCTTTAAGCTCGCGTAAGTCGCGCGTATAACCGCAAACAACTTTTTCATTTCTAAAAAATACGCAGACAAGAGTAACTTCGCACGGTATAAGCTCGCCGTTTAATTTCCTATGCATCCATTCAAAACGGCAGTAACCTTCGTTAAACGCTTTTGAAATAAATTCATTTGATTTTTCATTTGAAAGCAATCCGTCGGGCTGGTATTCGGGAGAAAGATCAAAAAATCTTTCTATATATTCATCTTTATTGGATATATCAAATAACCTTAAAATTTCCTGATTACATTCAAGAACCTTTAAAGAACTGTTTATCATGAAACTTCCAAGCGGAGTTGTGTCAAATATCGCGTGTCTGCATTCATCAGCTTCACGCATTTTAGCGATCGCCGTATTAAGTTCGCGTAAGTCGTGGCAGTATACTACAACAACAGGTTCGCCTTTTAAATTAAGACGAACCGCTCTCGCGTCGAAAGGAACTGTTTCGCCATTTATGGTATTATGGTTCCAATTGATGTGCGCTCTTCCTTCGCTGAACGCGGTATGAACAAAGTTTTCAAATACTTCGAATGAATTTCTGCCGTCTTCCTGCAGCTCAGGCGTAAGTTGTAAAAACATTTCCTGGTATTCTTCTTTTGTATAAATGCCTACAACACGCGCGGATTCATAATTAAAATCAATAAGTTTTACATCTTTATTCCACATTGTAATACTTAAAGGCGCGGAATCCAGCATTATCATTGTGCGTTCGTCTGCTTCGCGAATTTTAGCCAAAGCCGCGTTCATCTCGCGAAGGTCGCGCGTATATCCGCAGACTATATCTTCGTTTCTGTGTTTTACTCTTACAATGGTTATCTCTGCCGGAATTAAATCACCTTTAAAATTTTTATGCAGCCATTCAAAACGGCAATATCCTTCATTAAAGCCTTCTTCCAGATATTCCATCGCTTTTTCCGAAGACAAACTGCCGTCCGGCTGATATTCCGGAGAAAGATCAAAAAATCTTTCCTGATATTCTTTTTTATTCGCTAATCCGAATAATTTTACGGCTTCCTGATTACAGTCAATGGCGTTAAAGTCCTTATCCCAAAAAGACGCGCATAACGGCAGCGCGTCAAGCATTATCCGCGTTCTCTCTTCCGCTCTCTTTCTCGCGAATACGACTTTTAATAAAATGAAAATTAAAATTGAAGCAAGAATAAGACCTAGAATAGTTAGAAAAACTAAAATTTCCCTAATACTTTGATAATATTTATCCGGGTACGCGATTATCGCCAAATACCAGCCATTATCCAAGCGACGGAAAAAACCAATAGAAAGGTTTCTATTATAATCCCATACCTTTCTTTCTGAAATGCTTCCGTCTCTAACTAACGCTTCTTTTATCGCTTGACCGTCATTCATTAGGACAACATTTCTGCCAAGAAATATTTCCGGAATGGGATGCGCTATAACGTTTAAATCCTTGTCAAATAAAATACCGTAACTGCCTTCGGTAACATGCGTATTAATGGCAAACTCATTTATCTTGTCCATTGTAATATCAAGACAAATAATTCCGAGTCTGTTTCCCCGATCATCAAAAATACAACGGGAAAATGTTATAGCCGTTATTCCGAGAACTACATCTATATACGGATCTGTAAAAGCGACTTTTCCATTTGCTTCAACTGCCGCGGAAAACCAGGGGCGTTCAGCCGGAATATAATCATCAGGCGGTGTCCAGTTAATTCCGGGCAGAAATAAATCGTCAAACACATCAAAAAAACCGTAAACGGCGGTAGCGTAAGTCATAAGCCGTTCGTCTGTGGTTAAGTATTCTGTAGTATGCAGTAAATAATCGTGAACCGTTTCAGACGAAGCGTTACGCAAAATCATTCTTCTTATATTTTCCGCGATAACTCCCAATGTAGTCTCAGGTTCTGTAAGATCGGATTTAATAAAAGATTGCGTGCTATTGAAAGCGTTATCAACATTTTTTAATAAATGAGAACGCTCAATATTGCTCATGTAGTAATAACTAAACGCGACCATTAACGCGAAAGCCAAAATAACAGATAAAACCTGCACATGAGTAACAAAAGCCCACAGCTTTTTAATCAACGAACGCATTAAATCTCCACCTTCGCGGATTTAATATGTTCCTTAGCGTCAATAAAAATTTCTACTATTTTTGGATCAAAATGAGTACCGGAATTTTGTATGATTATATCAAGAGCTTCTTCGTTGGAAAAAGCTCTTTTATACGGACGTTCGGAAATAAGAGCGTCATATACATCAACAATCGCCATGATACGCCCTTGCAGCGGAATGTTATTTCCTTTTAAGCCGCGAGGATAACCTTTGCCGTCCCAGCGTTCGTGATGAGTTCCCGCGAAAAGTTTCGCGTTACGCAAAAACTCGCCTTCGCCGGTGCGTAAAATAATTTCATTAATAATACGTTCGCCTTCTTCGGCGTGTTTTTTCATGGTTTCATACTCGGAATCGGTTAATTTACCGGGTTTGTTTACAATGGCGTCGGTTATCGAAATCTTTCCTAGATCATGCATACGCGCCGACGAAATCATTTTTTCAACATCCCAGCTTTGGATTTCATCAGAGTATACACCTCTTTCCTTCATTTCGTTTATGAGTATTTTAATATATATCGAAGTTCGTTCTATATGCCCGCCGGTTCCCTTGTCGCGGTTTTCTACCATGTCAGCGAGAACCGAAACAATACTGTTTTGCAATCTATGTAATTGAGCTGTACGTTCGCGTACTATTTCATCAATATATAAATGATTTCTTATTCTATTTAAAAGTACCGGAGCGGAAAACGGTTTTGTAACAAAATCTATCGCGCCCATTTCCAAACCGCGCGCTTCGACATCGGCGTCTGTGCGGCCTGTAAGAAACATTACAGGAATTTCCGACCATCTTCCTTTTTCTTTTAATTGGTTTAAAGCCTGAAACCCGTCCATTTCCGGCATTTCAATATCTAACAAGATTAAATCCGGAACTATTTTTTCCAAAAGTGAAAACATTTTTGCCGCGGAAGGCATTGTCATAACACGATATTGATCTTCCAACACCGCTTCAGCCATGGATAAATTAGTATCACTGTCGTCAACAACAAATATTGTTTTCATTATGATCAATGCTCCCTTTTTTTTACGCAATTTGAATTCTATTATGATCTTCTATAAACTGTCAAGAATAATCGTATCATTTACTCACATACGTTAATAAAAGCTGATTATTACTAAATTTATGCTCACATTGTGAGTTTTTATTTATAATTAATAATAACCGCTATTAAAATCTTTAAGAAAAATGTAAAATGTGTAATGCCGATAATAATTCCTAAAGAATTACCCGCCTATGACGCGTTGTCAAAGGAAAGGGTATTTGTAATGACAGAAACAATTGCGGAATCTCAGGATATAAGACCTATAAAAGTAGGTATCATCAATTTGATGCCTACAACAATAGACACAGAAATTCAACTTTTACGTCTTTTAGGCAATAGTCCTTTACAGATCGAAATTACATTTTTAAACATGGGTACTCATACATCCAAAAACGCGCCTCCAGGGCATTTAGAAAGATTTTATATTAGCGCTCAGGAGATTGTACGGCAAAAGGTACGTTTTGACGGTTTGATTATAACGGGAGCTCCTGTTGAAACTCTGCCTTTTGAATCGGTTGATTATTGGGACGAGCTTGTAAAAATAATTGATTATTCAAATGAAAATGTATATTCAGTATTGCATATTTGCTGGGGAGCGCAGGCAGGTTTATACCGCCGGTACGGGATTGATAAATATCCGCTTGAAAAAAAACTTTTTGGCATTTTTCCTCATACTGTTCAAGAACAGCATCACGCTCTTTTCCGCGGATTTGACGATGAATTTTTGGCTCCGCAGTCAAGGCACACGGCAAACGACAGGAACGCTATTTTAAAAGAGAGCCGTCTTACAATCCAGTCCGAAACTGAAGAAGCAGGTGTTTTTATTGTTACCGCGCGTGAAGGACGCGAAATTTATGTCAGCGGTCATTTGGAATATGATCCTTTAACACTTGATCGCGAATACCGCCGCGATGTTTCTAAAGGATTACCGATTGATGTGCCGAAAAATTATTATCCTGATAATGATCCTTCAAAAACTCCTGTAGTCCGCTGGCGGGCTCACGCGAATTTATTTTTTGACAACTGGTTAAATTATGTTTATCAGGAAACACCGTATAATTTGGATGATCTGAAATAATTTAAGGAGGAAAAAATGATTTACAGAGAATATGGCAAAACGGGAAAAAAAGTTTCTTTACTTGGGTTTGGCGGAATGAGATTTAAAAACATTGACGACCACGATGAATGTGTTCGCTTATTGGTTGCCGCCGCGGAAGGCGGAATAAATTATTTTGATACAGCTCCGGGTTATTTTGATATAAAAAGCGAAACTGTTTTTGGCAAAGCTTTCGCGGAAATGAGAAAAAAAGGGCTTCCCTATTTTAGCGCGACAAAAACTTTTGAAAGTACCGAAGACGGAATACGGCGCGAGATCGAAGCTCAGCTTAAACGTTTAAATATTGATGTTATCGACTTTTATCATATATGGTGCATAACAAGCCTTGATAACTGGGAAAACAGAAAAAAAGCCGGCGTTTTGCAAACATTTTTAAAATTAAAAGAAGAAGGTTTAATAAAACATATTTGCATATCCAGCCATTTAATAAAAAACGAAATTAAAGAACTCCTTTTGGAAGATATTATCGAAGGTGTTTTATTCGGCTATTCCGCCTATAATTTTAAAACAAGACAGGAAGCGTTTGACGCTATCAAAGAAAAAAAACTTGGCGCTGTTGTAATGAACCCTCTTGGCGGCGGAGTGATCCCTGACCATCCTGAATTGTTTAAGTTTATAACGCGGGAAGGCGAAAGCGTAACTGCCGCTGCCCTTCGCGTTCTTTGGGATCATCCGGAAATTACAAATACACTTGTCGGTTTTGATACAATCGAACATTTAAATGACGCGTTACAGGCGATGAAAGATTACAAACCCCGTACACTCGCGGAGCTTGAAGAGGTTAAATCAAAAGCGGGTGCTTCATTCGAAGGTATTTGCACAGGATGCGCGTATTGCGTTACGAGCGGCATCAGCGAATGTCCTGTTAATATTCCAATTCCGCAATATATGGACGCTTATAACCAAAAACTTTTAAACAAACATTCGAACGATCCGATTGGAGATCGGCTTAAATGGCACTGGAACATGGACAAACTGGACGCCGCAAAATGTACTGAATGCGGCTTATGCGAAAAAGCCTGTACACAACATATTGATATAATCAAAAGGTTAAAAGAAATCTCAAAATAGTCCAGAAATTCAACCGAATATGACCACTCATGCCTGGTTCATACGATGATACCTAGCCTTTTTTATCAGTTATAACTGATAAAAACCTTGATTTTTGAATATTTATCAGTCATAATTGATATAATGATAAAGAGAAATCAGTATATTGATAAAATTCGTAGTTTTATGGATCAACCGGAACTGGTAAAAATTATAACCGGTATTCGCAGAAGCGGGAAATCGGTTATGTTGGAACTAATTCAATTAGAATTAATCACAAAGGGTATTTCAAAAAATAATATACTTACCTATAACTTTGAAGATATGAGT
>WQXE01000080.1 GCA_009784995.1 Treponema sp.
ACAATATTTATTCTCGCGCCCTGGGTGATAATCGTTCTTATAATATTCGCGGAAGCTCTTTCATGTAACGCGACATGTAACGGCGAACTTCCCATATCATCGGGTGTATTAATCCTGTCCGCTGTTAAAAGTGCGGAAACCATTAACGGAGAAACTCCTAACGATATCTGAAACGGCGTTCTGTTTCTGGTGTTACGCGCGTGAATTGAAACATCAGTTTTTAAAAGAATGTTTACAAGATCATAATTTTCCAAACTAACGGATACATGTAACGGAGTATCACCCCTTGTATTTCTTGCTGTTGGGTCCGCGCCATTTTGTATTAACTTTTCTATCGAAGGAATAAAAGCGCCTCTTACGGCTTCCATTAGCGGAGTATTTCCGTCGATATTTCTGGCTTCAAGATTCGCTTTTTGCCTGATTAATAAAGTTTCAATGTCAGACATTCCTGTTGTTACAGCGTCATGTAAAGGTGTATTTCCGTTTAACGAACTCGCGTTTATATCAATTCCTGATGAAATTAATAATGAAGCCGAGTTAATCGCGTTCCATCTTACAGCCGCGTGAAGAGCGGTATTCCCCTGATTGTCGCGAGCGTTTAGATTAGCGTTATTATTTGTAAGTACCCGAATAGTGGAAGTACTGTCTGTTTTTATCGCCATAAATAAAGAAGTTTGTCCTGTCGCGTTCGGTTCATCAACATTAATTCCGTTTCTAATAATTATTGGAATTACGCTGTTTAAACTCCATTCAGCCGCGTAATGAAGCATACTGTTTCCCAATCCGTCTCTCGCGTTAATCGTAATTGAATTGATAATCCATTCACGCGTTGGTCTGGAAGTAAAAGCCATATAAAGAGGACTTAATCCTTGGCTGTTAAGAGAAAAAATATTCGCGCCTTTGGTTATAAGAAACTCGCCGTTTTCTCTATGATTTGTTCTTACAGCGAAATGTAAAGCGGTATCACCCGCTCTGTTTCTGGCGTCAACAGAAGCGCCTTGTTCAAGAATTCGTCCAATTTGATTTGGGTTCGCGTTATTTTTTAAAGCCGCGTGAAGCATAGTATTGCCTTCACTGTCTCTTTGACTGACAGTGTCGCTTGTTATCAGCATATTAAAAACATCACCATTTGTTTTTATCGCGAGATCAAAAGGAGTTGTACCGGTATTATCCGCGGCGAATATCTCACAGCCATAACTTAATAAAATTGGAATTAAAAGAGTGCGCCCGTCCTGAATCGCTATAAAAAGCGGTGTTTTCCCTTCGATGTTTCTGATATTTACATCACAGCCGCTGTTTAAAATCGCCTGTATTACATTTACAGAACGATTTAACATGATAGCGATATGAAGAGGTGAATCTCCATGTTCATCGCGAAGATTGGAATTGGCTCCTCTTTGAAGTAACAATGTTATCACTTCCCTGTGAACTTCAGACGGTATACCTGTATGTAATGGAGTGTTTCCTTTCGCGTCTCTTTCGTTTACATTCGCTCCATAATTTAAAAGTAATGTTATAACCTCGATATTTCCGACACGAACAGCTTCATGTAAAGCGGTTGCTCCTGATGTGCTTTTAATATTTAAATCAATGCCCTTTTCCAGAAGAAAAGAAATTAAACCAAAATGATTATAAATTACCGCGTAATGAATCGGAGCTAATCCATCAATACGTCGGATATTATAATTACCACTTCTCGCGGCAGGTCCAAAATAATAAAAAATAGGGTTTTCTGAATATGCTCCTGCCAAAGTTAATTCTTCCGCGATTTCCATGTATTTTACAGAATCAGGCCTTTCAAGAGCATAATCCAGAGGGTTTTTACTCAAATAATCGATTGTATTTACATCAGCGCCAAGATTAACCAAATGCTTTACAAGCTGTAAATCCTCATTATGTACAGCATAATGAAGGGCGGTTTTCCCTGTACCGGGTTCGACAGCGTTAACATCAACTTCACCATTAAAATAGCTAATTGCTCGGCTGTCACCGCTTTTTAATAACGACCAGATATTTACAGGTTCGTTGGAAACTGTTACAGGAATACTGCTGCAACCGGTAGTAAACAGTGAAAAAACCGATAAAAGACACATAAAAACACAAATAAAAGGTACTTTTTTCATACATATAACATCGGCATATTGATAATTAGGAATTAGAATTGATGTATTGACAGAACCAGCTAATCTTGATAAAAAGACAGGTACTAAGGTTATGCGGCCTTGGTGGAACTGGTAGACACGCTAGCTTGAGGTGCTAGTGCCGAGAGGTATGGAAGTTCGAGTCTTCTAGGCCGCAATTTGATAGTACAAGAATAATTGTTTTTGAAAGTTTTAAGTCTTTTTATTCTACAAATTTACGCAATATTAACTATAATAATGCAAAAAACCTCACATTATATTAATATAAACCACTTTTTTTTTACTTTTTTTACATGTTTTAACGCTATTTATTGACAATTCATCTTTTTCAGTGTATAATTTTGAAGGTTTGGCAAGTATTAAATGACTTATTATTCTAAAAACACAAGGTAAAAAAAATGAAAATTAATTTAAAACTTACTGTGATCATGGTCGTATTGAGCTTAATTTGTATCGCTTCTGTTGGTATTACTTTATTGGTTCGTTCCAGTTCAAGTTTAACTGATCTTTCCGAAAGATATACATACAGTAAAGCTCAGGATTCAGGTATGCAGGTTGGAATGTTCCTTGAACACTACTGGGATGTTGTTAATAATACTAGAGCTTTTTTTGAACTTTATAATGATATTCAAATCAGCAACAGAAGACCGCTTTTTAATAAAATGCTTCAGGCAATTTTAATAGAAAACCCTGAAATGCTCGCCGCGTGGACTTGTTGGGAACCTGATGTCCTTGAAGGTAATGACAGCCTGTATTTGGATACACAGGGAAGCTACCCCGACGGTCGTTTCGCTCCATTCTGGTTTCGTTCCGGCGGCAGAATTGATTTAGACCTTCTGGTCGATTTTGACAAACCTGGAGATGGCGATTATTATCTGCTCGCGAGAAACTCGGGGCAAATGCAGCTTTTGGAACCTTATGATTATGAAGTAGGCGGCAGGACTGTTTTAATTACTTCAATTGCATCTCCTATTAAAGACAGCAACGGAAGAGTATTGGGAGTTATCGGTATCGATTTAAGTATCGAAAGGTTGCAAGCGCTTTCCCAGATCAACAAACCATACGAAGACGCGTTGACTTTTGTATCCAGCAACAGCGGCATCATCGTAGGACATTATGATCCAAGCCGTATCGGCAGAAATGTTTTACAAACCGAAGGCGCGTTCGCGGGAACAAATTTAAATTTCATGGCAGGATTAATTAACAGAGGTGAACATGATTCCTTTATTAATTATTACACTCAAAAAGCAACAGATATAAAAGTTATAACAGTTCCAATTGTAGTAGGAGATTCAAAAACTCCCTGGAGTTATGTAGCTGGTGTAATGATGGATACTGTTATGAAACCTGTTAATGATATGACATTAATATCCGTCATTATGAGTATAGTAATCCTTATTATTATTGCTGTAATTGCTGTATTCATGGCTCGAACCATCAGCAAACCTCTTATCGAACTGGCTGAAACTTTAAAAGAAATTGCCGAAGGTGAAGGAGATCTTACTCACGAAGTACATGTAAAAACAAAAGACGAAGTAGGGGATGTCGCTTTATACTTTAATGAAACACTGGATAAAATTAAAGGAATGGTTGGCATAATAAAAAATAAAGTTAACGCTCTTACCAATACAGGGCACGAACTTTCAGTCAACATGGATAAAACTTCAAAATCCGTTGATGATATAGCTGAAAACTTTAAAGAAATTCAAGCGATAGAAGAAAAACAGCATAAGGGCTCTGAAGAAGTTCATAAATCCCTCGCGAATATTAAATCGAATATCGATTTCCAGACAAAACTTACAGAAGAACAATCCGACAGCGTAAATACATCATCTTCGGCAATCGAAGAAATGACAGCTAACATTCATTCGGTTAACCAGTCGCTTATAGAAAACGCGAAACACGTAGACGCTCTTTCCGAAGCGTCCGAATACGGAAGAACATCTTTACAAGGCGTTGTTCAGAAAATTCTAGATATTGCCAAAGATTCGGAAGGTCTTTTGGAAATTAACTCCGTTATGGACAATATCGCGGCGCAAACAAACCTTCTTTCGATGAACGCCGCGATTGAAGCCGCGCACGCCGGCGAAGCCGGAAAAGGATTCGCGGTTGTAGCCGATGAAATCAGAAAACTTGCCGAGTCATCAGGGCGTCAGTCAAAAACAACCGCAAGCATGCTTAAAAAAATAAAATCATCGATAGACAGCATCACAAAATCTTCTGACGAAGTTCTTTCGCGTTTCGGAGCTATTGACGACGGTGTAAAAACAGTTACAGAACACGAATTAAATATCCGCCACGCGATGGAAGAGCAGTCAGTCGGCGGACAGCAAATACTTGAATCCATTGCCCGTTTAAAAGAAATTACCGTTTCTGTTAAAAAGGGATCTGAAAACATGAATGAATCAGGCAACGATCTGATAAGAGAAACAGATTCATTTATCCAGCTAAGTAACGACGCTATTAACGGAATGAACAGCATTGTTAACGGAGCGTTAAAAGAAATTAAAGTCGCGATTTCGCACGTAACAGAAATGAGCGACGAAAATAACAGAAACTTTAACGATCTAAAAGGTGAAACAACCAAATTTAAAGTTACAACAGGAAACGAAAAGAGAAGAATTCTTGTAATTGACGATGATATTAATCATCTTACAATGACAAAGAATTTCCTTGATAACGATTACGAAGTTACAACAGTTACATCATGTGACGAGGCTTTAAAACTTCTTTATCACGGACTTGATCCTGAATATGTATTGCTTGATCTAATGATGCCGGAAGTTGACGGCTGGGAAACATTCGAAAGAATGAGAAGAATTACTAACTTACATCATGTTCAAATCGCGATATTTACATCATCTGACGATCCTGCTGATATTAACAAAGCAAGGGAAATGGGCGCCGCCGATTACATTAAAAAACCATGCAAGAAGAGCGAATTATTGGATAGGATCGAAAGAGGTCTTAAAGCCAAATAAGAGTAAAAATTTTAAAGGAAGATGGCAATGAAAATTGAAATTTCAGGTTTAGATTCTGAATACGGACTCGGGCTTTGTGACGGTGAAGAAGATACTTACAAAAGTTCCCTTCGTTTATTCGCGACAAATATTCCAAATACATTAGAAAAGATGCGAAGTGTCAATGAAGCGTCATTAAAAGATTACGCGATAAGCGTTCATGGCGTAAAAGGGATGAGCGATTACATTGGCGCGCTGGATACAAGAAATAAAGCAAAACAACTGGAAGAAAAAGCAAAAAACGGAGATATAGCCGCGGTGTTAGCTGAAAACGCTTCTTTTATAAAAGAAGTTGAAAATCTGGTAAGTAATGTAAAAGCCTGGCTTGACAAGAACGACTAAGTCTACAAGGCAATAAAATGGATAATACCGGCAGAAACAGCGTTCTTGTTGTAGATGACGAAAAATTAAATTTAGAAATTCTAAGTAAAATACTTGAAGTTGATTATACTGTATACCTTACAAAAAGCGGACGCAGCGCCATTGACATGGCGAAAAAATATACTCCGGATCTTATATTACTTGATATAATTATGCCGGATTTGGACGGCTTCGAAGTATTATCCGCTTTAAAAAGCATGGATGAAACATGCAATATCCCGGTAATTTATATTACTGGATTGGACAGTGTTGAATACGAAGAAAAAGGTTTAGCTTTAGAAGCCGCTGATTTTATATATAAACCTTTTAGCGAAAAAATTGTTAAATTAAGAGTACGCAATCAGATTCAAATGCAGAATCAGATAAAAGAATTAATGATGCTGCACAAGGATTTGGAATCGGCGGTTAAAGCCGCGGAAAGCGCGAATCAGGCAAAATCCGCTTTTCTCGCGAAAATGAGCCACGAAATAAGAACTCCTTTAAACGCTGTTTTGGGAATTTCAGAAATTCAGCTTCAAAATGAATCACTTGCCTACGATGTAAAAGAATCTTTTACAAGAATATTTAATTCAGGCGATTTATTATTGGGAATAATAAACGACATTCTTGATATGTCTAAAATAGAAGCCGGTAAACTTGAGTTATTTACGCTTAATTATGATGTTGAAAGTTTAATAAACGATACTGTCTTTTTAAATTTAATTAAATATGAAAATAAACCAATCGAATTTATTTTAAATGTAGATGAAAATGTTCCTGTAGAATTACACGGAGATGAACTTCGCATAAAACAAATAATAAATAATATTTTATCAAACGCTTTTAAATATACAGATCAGGGCGAGGTTGAATTAGCTGTAAACATAGAAGAAGTTTCAAAAGATTCTGTCATGCTTGTTTTAAAAATAAGAGATTCAGGGCAGGGGATGACAGAAGAGCAGGTTAAGCAATTATTTGATGAATATTCCCGTTTTAATTCTGAAGCCAACAGAACCACAGAAGGCACAGGACTTGGAATGGGTATTACAAAAAATCTTATTAATCTTATGAACGGCGAAATACACGCGCAAAGCGAATACGGCAAGGGTTCAGTTTTTACAGTACGTCTTTTGCAGGGAAATACAGGAGCGCCGCCGCTTGGAAAAGAAACTGTTACTAAACTGCGGCAATTCCGCGTTAATTTTGAAGCCAAGAATAAAAAAGTTCATATTACCAGAAAACCAATTCCATTTGGAAAAGTGCTTGTAGTTGATGACATCGAAATGAATTTATATGTAGCGAAATCAATGCTTACTCCTTATGGATTACAAATTGAAACCGCGGCAAGCGGGCAGGAAGCTATTGATAAAGTTAAAAGCCTTTGTGAAAGCGGAAGTAAATACGATATAATTTTTATGGATCATATGATGCCTGTTATGGATGGAGTTGAAACAACTGCTTTAATCCGTTCATGGGAAGAAGAAAGTTTAAAAAATGGCATAATCAATAAAAAACATCCGATTATCGCGTTAACAGCTAACGCGGTTACCGGAATTAGGGAAATGTTTTTACAAAATGGTTTTGACGGATTTATATCAAAACCAATCGCGATTAACGAACTTGATAATATCCTAAAAGATTGGCTGCTTCCAGAAAAAATCGCAAGTAACGGCGATATGGAACAAAATAAAACCTTAGCTTCACAATCTTCGTCAGATGACGCGGCAAACGATTCTTTTATAAACGATATAAATACAAATACCGGAATTAATACCGAAATAGGATTAAACCAGTTAATGGGTAATAAAGAAGCGTACCGTAATACACTGGAAATATTTAATAAAAAACTTGTTAGCGAATGTAACGGCATGAATTCGTCATTGGAATCAAACGATTTAAATAATTTTAAAATATCCGTTCACGCTATGAAATCAATGCTAGCGATTATCGGCGAATTAAACCTTTCAGAAACCGCTTTAAAACTGGAATCAGCGGCAAAAGAAAATCAGACAGAATATTGTTTACAGAATTTTCCGCCTCTTAAAGAGGAGCTTTTATCATTAAATAAAAAGTTAAATGAAATATTCGAAAAAAAATATGATAAACAGGAAACGGAAAAAGAACAGAATAATACAAAAAAAGAAAATAATGTTCCGTCAGGATTAAAATTTGAAAATAAAAAAGTTTTACTTGTTGATGATATGGATATGATTATTTTTGTTGTTAAAGAAAAACTTTCACGTTATGGTTTACAGGTAGATACCGCGTTAAGCGGATCTGAAGCGATTAATTTAATAAGAAACAATGTATACGATCTCATTTTTATGGATCATATGATGCCTGAAATGGATGGTATAGAAACAGTACGCAGAATAAGAATTATAGAAGAAGAAGAGGCAAAAGAAAGACTACCAATAATAGCGTTAACAGCGAATGATATTTACAACGCGAAAGAAACATTTCTTGCCAATAAATTCGACGGTTTTCTATCTAAACCTGTTATTAAACAGGAACTGGAAAAATTATTGGAAGAATGGCTTTCAAAGTAATTAAATATTTAAGAGGGGAATATGAAAAAACGTGCGTTAATCAGTGTATTTTATAAAGATGGAATTCTTGAATTAGCGAAATTTTTAAATGATTCAGGCTGGGAAATTATTTCTACAGGCGGCACATCCAAATATTTAAAAGAAAATAATATTCCTGTTATAGATATTTCTTCGGTTACCGGTTTTCCTGAATGTCTGGACGGCAGGGTAAAAACTTTACATCCCGCTATTCATGCCGGTATCCTCGCGCGCCGTGACGCGCAAAATCATGTTGAAACCTTAAAAGAGCTTTCATTGGAAACAATCGATCTTGTATGTGTTAATTTATATCCGTTTTTTGA
>WQXE01000081.1 GCA_009784995.1 Treponema sp.
AATACCTCCGAAGCGTGTTTTTTAAGAAAATCCTTTAACACATTATTGTCTATACAGTATTTTATAGCATGTTTTAAAGATTCTTCAAGTGTTAATTTATTATTTCTATATTCCCATATCTTACTTATTAAAATACTGTAGCTGTCGAGTGTTGTGCTTTTTTCCAGAATTTTCGAATTATGTCCCTGGTTAATATTGTAGACATGTACTATCAATTCCAAAGGCTGTTTATAAGTTTCAGTTTGTTTTAAACCTTGTACGTCTATAAAAGCGTCAGAAAGGCGAAGTTCTTTATATTCGGGAAAAACCTCGTTTCCATTATATAATACAATAAACTCAGGTCTTGGAATCTTTTCAAGTTTTCTTTGGAACCTCCTTTCGTAGTTAACAATTTTTTCATATATGCGCCCGATATACTCCAACAAACGAAGCGGCAGGTTCTCGCTGATTGTTGACTGATGCTCAACCAAAATGACAAGTCGGTTATCAATTGTGAAAGATACATCGTTGATCTGATCCTTGATAAAAACATCGGTCAATGTGTTGATATCGACCGGCATATCCTGAGAAATCGATATTCCTTCTATTGCCGAATAGAGTTCCCGCAGAACATCGGGGTCATTAAAAAGAGTAGAAAACAAGCTGTCTTTGTGTTTTTTGTTAGTTTTCATAAGATACTCCATAAAAAGGTGATACAACCCGCGCAAGCAGATTTTCATACTCTTATATGGGTCGAAAGTGCCGTTTTGCATGACCGAGAATAAAAAAAATTAGAAAAATATTACATAAATTTATTTTTTTTACACACGAGCGTATAGTATGAAAATATGGTAATAAGTACCCTTTAAGGGTACGCAAAGTTATCTGCTCTAATTTTTAGGATTTTGCGCTTTCGAACCAAAGTTCTGGCGAGAGGAAATTCAAGAATTTTTTAACCACGGAGAGCACGGATTTATTGTTCGAAAAACTTTCTTTATCCGTGAAAATCCGCGCTAATCCGTGTTCAATGTGTACTAAGCTCTGTTAATGGCGCGTAACACTCTGTACTAGTTGTTTAAACCCTGTATTGTTTCCAGATCGAGCCCTGTGATTTTTTGTACGATTTCTGGAGTCAAACCTTCTGCCAGAGCGTTTTGGGCGATAGTTCTATTTCTTTCATCGAAAGCCTCGGCATGACTTTCTTCTCGAGCGAACGCGATAGCGTCTTCTAAATTCCATTCGGCGTATAACATATTAAGTACCTCCGAGCCATGAATCTCTAAAAACTGATCCAGTATACCATATATAGCGTAGATATGCGTGGCGAATGACCCGTACGTCCGCGTGAGCGGACATTAAATCCATTCTTTAAAAGAGCCAAACCCGAAGGGTTTGACCGAAAATGAAAATATTCTATAAATAAATTGCAATTTTGAATTTTTTTGATTAATTCGTGGTAAATTTAATCTCAATTAACCCGTGTTTCATGTATTCCAATTCAATATAAGTGATATATAATAAATATAGGAGATTCATATGTCAAACGCGATGGAAATTGATGATTTTAAAGAAAATAAAAACCATACATACGCCAATTATCTTGAATGGAAAGGTCCTGAAAGATATCAATTAATTAATGGAGAAGTTTATTTAATGGCTTCTCCTTCTGTGGCTCACCAAGCTCTTCAAGCTGATTTATTGGCTGAATTCGTTGTTTGGCTAAGAGGAAAAACATGCAGGGTTTTTGGTTCTCCACTTGATGTGCGATTGTTTCCGAAAAAGGATAAATCAGACAATACTATTGTGCAGCCGGATCTGCTTGTTGTATGTGATGAAAATAAACTTGAAAAAGGCTGTGTAAACGGAGCCCCAGATCTTGTTATAGAAATAGTTTCTCCGTCAAATTCGCACAGTGAATTATTTCATAAGTTTTATTATTACTTAAAAGCCGGAGTAAAGGAATATTGGGTTATTGATCCTGAAGTTAAAAAAGTAAGTGTTCATATTCTGGAAAAAAATCATTATATCAGTACAATTTATGAAGATGACGATTCTATCCCTGTTACTATTCTGCCAGGGTTGGAAATATCACTTAAAGATTTATGGGCAAGAATACCGGATTTTGATAATAATTAAATTTGTTAAAATTCAAACACGATGAATAAAAAAGTCTATAAATACAAAGCTGTAATTCAATCCGCCGAAGCCGACTCTGAAACTGGTAAAGGCGGCGCTTATGTAATTTTTCCCTACGATGTTAAAAATGAATTCGGCAAAGGCAGAATAAAAGTTCATGCCACTTTTGACGGCGAGCCGTACAATGGTAGCATCGTTAACATGGGTGTAAAAAATACCGACGGCTCTGCGTGTTACATTATAGGTGTTTTAAAAGATATCCGCGCGAAAATTGGTAAACAGCCCGGCGACACAGTGAATGTTACGATAACCGAGTCTGATTAACTTTGAACGTCAATTTAATGTCAACAAAAAACCATATTAAACTGGCGGCAGACCATTTGCGCTGCCTGACGTCCTGTAAACAAAGCTACGGGTAAACCTCCAGGAGATGAAAGTCTGTGACCCGCGAAATATAAACCACAAATGTTTTTGATAAAGCCCGGGTAGGATTTCATTTTTTCTCCCGCGCTCGCGATGCTCATCCATGAACCGCGGTATGCGCCTGTGTATCGTTCGTATGTCAAAGGAGTCGCGACATCAATTACTTCGATGTTACCTTCCATTTGCGGATATTTTTGACAGATAATACGTTTTATTTTGTCCGCGATGTTTTGTTTTTCTTCGTCGTATCGCCCTTCATCTTTTGCCTTTTTCCAAAAATCGTAGGTGTCACCCATTAACGCGGTAGTAATGGAAGTACAGCCATCGGGAGCATAACCATCAAAACCTGAATAATTATAAAAACCAATTTCTGTTATTTTTTCTCCCGCAAATAAAACTGGCTCGGTAAATTCCCATGAAGGAATTGGATCATGAGGAATTTCTGTTTTTACTCCTATACCAATAAAAGTGCAGGCAACCGGTTTTGTTTCGATGCAAAGATCTTTTACCCATTTATCTTCTAATGGTGTATCAAATAATTGATTAACTGCCGCGATTGTTTCCTGTGTTACAATAACAGCGTCGGCGTTAATTACACTGCAAGATTCATTATCAAGCGTTACACCTGTGGTAACTCCATTTTCAATGTTAACTTTTTTAACCTTTGTTTTAAGAAGGAGTTTTCCGCCAAGGTCAGTAAAAGTTTTTACCATTCTTTCTGTCATTGATAAAGAGCCGCCTAACGGGTATCCGCCGTCTCCAATATGAAGAGTTGCCAATGTGGCGATCATGCTAATGGCAGAATATTCATCCGGCACTATGTTAAACAAACGCTGTAAACCCTTGTGTTCAAATTGTTGTATGTACTGTTTAATGGAAGTGTTTTTCAATCTGTTTAAAACAGGAAAAGCAGGCAGCATTTTAAAAAGTGTACCTAATGTAAAACGTTTTGGGTTTTTCGATTTAACTCCTTTAATATCAAAAACAGGCATTTGTACATTAGAGAATGCTTTAACATCTTTTAAAAGACGATTGAGTATTTTTATATCGTTAGGTGAAATAACAACGAGTTGTTTGCCAACAAGTTGTTTATCAATATTTTTTTTATCGGTAAATTGTTCAATCGTTTTATCGATATTACGGTACAGGTTAAGAGTCTGCCCGTTATATTCCACCGCGGCAAAAGGATCAGACAGTAATACTTTAACATCATCACCTAACGCGCCTGTTTCTTTCCAGACCTGGTAAAGCTCTGTTTTGGAACTTGAGCCTGTCAGCCAGTGAACCGCGCCTTCAAATAAATACCCTTTGCGTCTCCAGCTTGTACAAGTTCCTCCCGCGATAAAATGCTGTTCGCATAACGTAACGTCAAAACCGCTTCTTAACGCGTAAATCGCGGCTGACAATCCCGCGATACCGGCTCCTATTACAACAACTTTTTTCATATTAATCTCTCCTTCTTAAAATATCTACAATCCATTCACTGTCAGGAATTGGATTGTCAGGGAAAAGCGCGGCTTGTTCCGCTATGCCTTGTACCGCTCCCCAATACGCGATCGCAAGCGCTGTAGGATCTCCATCTCTGATAGTGCCGCTTTTTTGCCCTTCTTTAATTTTTTCTATAGATAAAGAAAAAATTGTATTTGCCGCCAACAATTTTTTTACAGATTCAGGAGCGGCGTCATTACATCCTGCCTGTTTCATCAATACAAACATCTTGGCGACAAACGGCATTGTTTCTATGTATTTAAAAATCTCCCTAACCGCAGTCTGAAAGAATGTAAACGCGTCTCCTTTAATGTTGTCTAATAAACCCTGCGGTCCTGAAATACCGAGTTTTATCAGTTCTTCATACAATTTTTCTTTTGTTTCAAAGTAATGGAACAATAATCCTTCGCTTATACCTGCCGCTTGCGATATATCCAGCGTTTTTGTGGCGGCATACCCCTTGCGGATGAATAAGTTGAGACCCGCGGAGAGTATTTCCTCCCTGCGTTTTTCCTTTTGTTCTGACCTACTCATTATTGAGTGTCTCCTCATTGAGTATATACTCAAATATTAGGGTGTTTTTCGGAGTTTGTCAAGAGAAAAATGAATGTTTTTAGTTGTTATTGAAGAAAAGTTAATCAATATATATTATCATAAATCAAATGAAAGCCGACAAAGCTATAGCTACCTACCGCCGAATGAGGCTGCAGCCGTTATGGCGTTTGCTTGCTTCTGATAATGGTCCCACTGTTATTGGTTTATTGCAATCACATTTATATGAAAATGAACGCAGCCTTCCTTCGTCGATTATGCATGAACGAATCGGGCGGGACCTTGAAGCGCTTAGAGCGCAAGGAGATGATTTTCCTCAAACAGCCCAAGTCTATATCGCAAACTGGTTGTCGGAAGGATTTTTAGACAGGCGTTTTCCTCCGTCTGCCGCCGAAGAAGAGTATGAGCTTTCTACCGCTGCTGTAGAAGCGATTCGTTTTGTTTCCGGTATTGAGCAGTCTCATTCAGCGGCGACAGAAAGCCGGCTAACGTTGGTTATTCAGGCTCTTGTAAAACTTGCGGAGGATACCGACACAGACAAACAGCGTCGTATCGCGCGATTAGAAGTTGAGCGGGAACGAATAGAAAAAGAAATAACATCGATTCAAAATGGACAGATGCGTGTGCTTTCTCAAAGTTCGGCTTTGGAACGCATAAAAGAAATTATTTCTCTAACAGATGATCTTACAGGAGATTTTCGCCGGGTTCGCGATCAGTTTGAACAATTAAATCGTGATCTAAGAGAAAAACTAATGGATACAGAAAACAGCAGGGGAGAGGTTTTAAAATCACTGTTTGCGGGTATTGATTTAATTTCTGACAGTGACGCGGGACGGACATTTTCCGCGTTTTGGCGTTTGCTTACAGACCCTGAGCAGGGAGCAACTCTTGATCAAGCTTTGGAGAATGTGATGTCTCGTGAATTTGTATCTGAACTTGATATAAAAGACAGACGATTTCTATTGCGTATGACACGCAATCTACTTGAGCAGGGAGGAGCTGTTCATGAAGTATTGCAAACCTTTGCTCGAAGTCTCAGGCATTTTGTTCAAAGCCGGGAGTATCTTGAACAGAGGCGGATAAATCAGCTTTTAAAAGACGCTCAGCGTACTGCCTTGGAATTGAAAGATGAAGTTAAAGCGACGGAAGCGCTTCAATATACCCTTACGCTGACAAATAGCCGGTTAAAATCATTGTCTCAGTTGGTGCTTTACAATCCATGTCTCCAGGCGCTGCCCGAAGGAATGCAAATCGCAGATATGCTTGATATTGATCATGAATCAATTGGAGAACTTGTAGCTCAATCGGAAATTGACTTTCGTTCACTTAAAGCGAATGTGTGTAATGTACTTGAAACAAGATCGCAAGCATCAATTGGCGATGTACTCCAACTGCATCCGGCAGCTCAGGGACTTGGCAGTATTGTTGGACTACTTGCTCTGGGAAGCCGGCATGGAATTATAATAGAAAGTTCAGCTGGTTTACCAGCAACAGAGACAGTTTTCTGGACTGGTGATAATGATCAGCAAGATAAAACTATAAATCGTTGTGCGCAGATTCCAAAAATATTTTTCTTGCGGGAGAAAATAAATGAGCTTATCTGAAAATATATTACAAGATAAAACTGAATCAGAAAACAACTTATTTTTGGGTGACGCAGGCGAGCTGCCGCTGGATACTCGCCGCGCTCTTGTGTTATTGCTTTCAGGTCCGTTCCTTGACGGAGAGCGGCACACAAAACTTTGGCCCGTACTTTTGCGGGATGAAGCCGTCATACGCCGCCGTCTTGCGGATTTATTTTTAGAACTGATGATTGATACCGATTTGAAAGTTGCTTTTACCCGTCAGGCTGATACAGGCGATTTGGAAGCTCCGCGATTGCTTCGCAGGGCTCATTTAACTTTCATTGATTCGATCTTGCTTCTCTATCTGCGAGAGCAGTTGACGCAAGCAGAAACTCATGGCGGACGCGCGGTTGTATCAAGAGATGATATTATAGAAAACTTAAGTTTGTACGATCGTACCGGAAATACTGACAAAGCAGGATTTACAAAACGGATTGACGCGTCAATTGAAAAAATTAAAAAACATAACATTTTACAGAAAATCCGAGCCAGCGATAATCGCTTTGAAGTTTCACCTGCGTTAAAGCTGCTTTTCTCCGCGGAAGAAATAATAACGCTTACAAAACTCTACCATAACATGTCTGCAGGTGAACTGACAATCGATGTAAATGTTTCATTTAATGATGGAGACGAAGAATGAAAGCTCAACCACAATCTGGTTTGTTGTTTGAAAAAGAACAGTTTCGCATGTGCAGGCTTCAGGTGTACAATTGGGGAACATTCTCAGGTCTTCATGATATTCCTATTTCCGAAAAAGGTTTTTTGTTTGTCGGAAGATCCGGTACAGGCAAATCTACACTCCTTGATGCTTTCTCGGCATTACTTGTGCCGCCGCGTTGGGTTGATTTTAATGCCGCTGCCCGTGAAGCGGAACGCAGCGGAAGGGATCGCAATCTTGTAAGTTATGTGCGCGGCGCATGGGCGGAACAAAAAGATGAAAGCTCAGGCATAATCGCTACCCGTTATCTTCGAACGGATACAACATGGTCTGCGCTTGCCTTATCATATCGTAACCCATTGGGAAAAGTAATAGTCCTTGTTCAGATTTTCTGGCTTCGCGGAAACGCAAACAGTAATGCCGATGTAAAACGTTATTACATGATTTTTGAAAATAAATTTGACTTGTATGAGTTGGAAGATTTTGGAAAAAACAACTTTGATATTAGAAAATTAAAACAATCATTCCCCGATACATTTATTCAGGATGAGTTTCGCTCTTATTGTGATCGCTTTTGCTACCTGCTTGGTATCGATAATGATATGGCTTTACGTTTATTACACAAAACCCAATCCGCCAAAAATCTTGGGGATTTAAATTCATTTCTTAGAGATTTCATGCTGGACAAACCAGAGACATTCGAAGTCGCTGACAGGCTTGTTAACGAGTTTGGTGAACTTAACATTGCTCATCAATCTGTAGTGACAGCCCGTCAGCAAATTCAAACACTTGTTCCCGCAAGAGAAAAACATCATCACATGGAATCATTTAAAATGCAGCGGAACTCTTTAGACGAACTGCGTGTAGGTATCGATATCTATCGCGAGACATTTCGCATTAGGTTGCTGAAAGAGCAAATAGAATTACTTGTTATAGAAGCTGAAGGTCTTGAAGGTGAAACTGCTCGGCGGCAGGGAGTATTGGACAATTATACAAGCGTATTACACGATCTTGAAAGCCGGCATCGTGATATTGGCGGAGATAAAATAGAACAATTAGAAAATGAAAAACGTTCATTGGAAGGACAGCGTACAGAACGTTTGCGTAAACGGGATTTGGCGCAAGAGGCATGTAGCAAACTTGGCTGGACTTTAAGCCAGACACCTCAAGGATTCGCCGAACTTACAGGAGAAGCGCGAAAAGAAATTGAAGGGTTGGAAAGTAAAAGCGGCGCTGCCCGTAATGAACAGATT
>WQXE01000082.1 GCA_009784995.1 Treponema sp.
AGAACCAAAACGTTTTGTTCCAATGTATCTACTTGCATTTTAGCCTCGCTAAAAAAGTCCTTGAGAAGCTCTTCATTGTTGGGATCAAGATAATCACTCATAATACTAATATCCTATAAAAAGACGATAAAGTCAATATAATAAATAGATAAAATTGGGAGATTTCCCCCCAGAATTTAGAAAAAAAGACATAAAATACGAATTTTTACCTGTACTAATGAAGATAATTTTGGTCTTTTTCTATTATATACAAACTTGAACCGTAATAGCCAAGCAGCCTGGTTTTATTATTGTAAGAATATCATTTTAACGTTATAATTTTTTTATGACAAATGATTTATCAGAATTTGTTATTATTATCCGCCTTGTACTTGCTTTCGCGGCGGGCGCGATTATCGGGATTGAACGTTCAAGCCGCCGGCAAGTCGCGGGGCTTAGAACACATATATTAATTTGTTTGGGAGCGTCCTGCCTTATGCTGCTTTCGATGTGGCTTCCTAAACAATTGGGCGACGGAGACCCGGGCAGAATCGCCGCGCAGGTTGTAGCCGGTATGGGTTTTTTAGGAGCCGGCGCGATTATTAAACTTGGTAATAATATCAGGGGATTAACTACAGCCGCTTCTCTTTGGTTAACGGCGGCAATTGGTCTTACAATCGGGGCGGGGATGTATATTGCGGCGATTACTGTTGTTGTTTTAGCGTTAATTACATTAGTAGTTTTACACATAGTCGAAAGAAAATTATTTCCGGAAGATAATTGGAAAAAAGACACTCCTTAATTAGTGCGGGATTGCCATGATTGAAAAACATCTTACAATATCGGAACTTACAGAAAAAATTCGTATAAGTCTGGAAGGATCTTTTTCATTTGTCTGCGCGGAAGGAGAAGTTTCCAATTGCAGACCGGCAAGTTCGGGGCATCTTTATTTTAGCTTAAAAGATTCAGGCGCGAAAATCGACGCTGTAATGTTTAAAAACAGATTAAAATCCTTAAACTTTGAACCTAAAGACGGAATGCTGCTTCGTGTACGCGGAAGCCTTTCTGTGTACGCTCCCCGCGGCACCTACTCTATCGTCTGCGAAGAAATGGAAATAGCGGGCGCGGGTGAAATCCTCGCCATGCTCGAAAAAAGAAAACAAAAACTCGCTGCCGAAGGACTTTTTGACAATGAAAATAAAAAGCCGCTTCCCCGCTTTCCTTCCGTTGTTGGCATTGTAAGCTCTCCTACGGGAGCCGCGGTACGTGACATTTTAAATATACTTACAAGACGCGCGTCGGGAATCAAAGTGATAATTTTACCCGCTGTTGTGCAGGGTGATGACGCGGCGGCGCAGATAGCCGCGAGAATTAAACAGGTTAATCAATGGCGCGAACAAGGGTTTAATCTCGCGGATGTATTGATTGTTGGAAGAGGCGGCGGCTCCCTTGAAGATCTATTACCGTTTTCCGAAGAAGAGGTTGTACGAGCCGTTTTTGAATCTGAAATCCCCGTAGTAAGCGCGGTAGGACATGAAATTGACTGGGCGTTATGCGATTTTTCCGCGGATTTAAGAGCGCCCACTCCCTCTGCCGCCGCGGAGCTTGTCAGCGAAAATTACGATGCTGTTTCAGACTTCGTCCGAAAGACATCAGAAGATTTAATTAATTCCATACAAACGCGGCTTGAAAGAGCAAAACTTTTATTAAAACCGTTTAGTATACAGGATATGGAATACCGTTTCCGCGCGATACTTCAACCTCGTTTAATACGATTTGACGACGCGAAAGAAATGTTAATAAACGCGGTATCAGAAAAAATTACAGTTTTTAAAAACAGAATAGAGCTAACATCCGCTGTTTTAGAAGCGGGAAGTCCGTTAGCTGTAATGGAAAGGGGTTTTTCTGTTGTAACAGACTCAAGCGGCAATGTTGTACGTAACGCCCAAAGCGTAAAAAAAGGAGATGTATTAAATATTAAACCATTAACCGGAGAAATAACAGCAATAGTAGAAAGTATAAAATAATTAATTAGGAGATAACATGGCTAAAAAGACAATAGCGCCCGCGGCGGCGAAAAGCGGCGGTATGAAAAATTTTGAAGAAAGACTTACACGGCTTGAAACACTAGGAGAGCAAATTCGCAAAACCGACATCCCTTTGGATGAAGCGCTTAAAGCGTTTGAAGAAGGAATCCGTCTCGCGCGTACACTAGAAAACGATCTGGAGAAAATAGAAAACCGTATTGAGGTTTTAATGAATTCAACTGATGTGCCAATTGACGAATCTCCCGATTTGGAATTATTTAATGCCGAATAATATACAGGTACTTCCAGCGCAAGAAGCAAGATTAATTGCCGCGGGAGAAGTTATTGACCGTCCTGCCGCGCTTGTAAGAGAATTTCTTGACAACGCTATAGACGCGGGAGCGGTGAACATCGAAGTTTCCATCACACAAGGCGGATGTAAAAAAGTAGAAGTTTCAGATGACGGTACCGGTATGAACCGGGAAGATCTTGAACTTTGCTGGCTTACACACGCGACAAGTAAAATAAGATGTATGAACGATCTTGAAACAAGTAATACACTTGGGTTTAGGGGAGAGGCGCTTGCCTCTTCTTTCGCTGTAACCCGTTTGGAAATAATTACCAGCACAGACGGCAGACAGGCTTTCCAGCTTACAACAGGTCCCGGAGAAAATAATCCCGCTAAAATCGAACAGACACGAAGAACAAAAGGCACGACAGTAAGAGCGAATAATCTTTTTGAAAATACTCCCGCGCGTAAACGTTTTTTAAAAAGAGAAGGAAGCGAAGCGCTTTTATGCCGCCAGATTTTTATCGATAAAGCGCTTGCTTTTAATAAAATTAATTTTAGGTATTTACAGGACGGTAAATTAAAAGATTTTCTGCCGGCTGTTCAAACTAAAAAAGAACGTTTTGCCGCTGTTTTATTAAAACCCGGCGAAGAAAACTTCATACATGAAATAAATGTAACAGGTGAAGGTTTTTCCGCGACGATTATAATTGGCGGACCAGAACTATACAGAAATGACAGACGGCAGCTTTTTGTATTCGCGAACGGCAGAAGAGTACAGGAATATTCTCTGTTACAGGCAATGGAATACGGAAGTCAGGGATGGTTTCCAAACGGCACCCACCCAATAGGAGCGGTTTTTGTCGAAATCGATCCCGCTCTCGCGGATTTTAACGTACACCCCGCGAAACGTGAAGTGCGTTTCCGCGACTCTGGAGCGATTCATCATGCAGTATCCGGCGGAGTAAAGTCGTTTTTTCATAGAAAAGAAATCGCGAGAATTTCCGGAGAAACATCACGAGAAAACATGGAAATTCAAAAAGATTTTACCGAAGGAATTTCACACGGAGGCACAGAGGAAACGCAGAGAATTTTTTCTCGCAGAGACGCGGAGGCGCAAAGGGAAGATAAGGATATTGGATTTAATTTTAGTAATAATCTAAGTATAAAAAAGAATATTGAAAGTTATCTAAATATTTCAAATAACAACTCTGCGCCTTTGCGCCTTTGCGAGAGTTCTTCTGAAAATATGTATTACGCTGGCAGGGTGTTTGGGCTTTTTATATTGATCGAATGGGGAGAAAAACTTTATATAATCGACCAACATGCAGCGCATGAACGTATCCTTTATAATAAATTTTTAGAAAGCCCGATTCCAAAACAGGAACTTCTGGCTCCAATTCCATTTAACACGGACAGTGAAGAAGAAGATAAATTCCTTGAAGTTAAGCGCGATGAATTATCACGATTGGGATTAGTAATAAAAAAAGACGAAGACAGTTCATCAGGCAGCTGGCGCGTTGAAGCGCTGCCGGCTGATTGGCGAATGAATGACAGCGCGACTGTAAAAGAAATTCTGGAACTTCGTAACGCTGGTGAAAACATGATACATCGCTGGGCTTCGACCTTATGCTGCGTCGCTGCAATCAAAGACGGCGATTATCCTGATGATGAAACCGCTTTTGAACTTGGAAAACAAGCGCTTACCCTACCCGATCCGCGCTGTCCGCACGGGCGGCCTGTCTGGACAGAAATTAGTAAAGAAGCGCTTTATAAAGCCGTAAAAAGAAATTAAAATTATTATTCGGATATCAAATATCCTGTGGAAAAATAAAAAAAAATATTGTACATTTAATTATGTATAACGATTGTCTAATTATGGCAGGCGGCTCCGGTACACGATTGTGGCCGGCGAGCAGTTCAAAACTGCCAAAACAGTTTTTACCTGTATCGGAAAATAAGAGCTTTTTTACACTCGCGATGGAAAGAGCTTTGGCGGTTGGCGAAAGAGTTATTATTATTACGGGAAAAACCCACATACCGCATGTTGTAAAAGACGCGCAAAAATTGACCGCGGCGGAAAAAAAACGCGTTGTTGTAATCGGCGAACCGGAAGCGAAAAACACAGCTCCGGCGATCGCGTGCGCCGCTGTTTATTCAAATTTTAACAAACAAAATAAAAATATGCTCGTTCTTACAAGCGATCATATAATTGAGCCATTAAATGTTTTTAAAAACGATGCTCTGCCTGCCGCGTCTGAAACTGAAAAACTTATTGTTTTTGGAATTAAACCTTCAAGGCCGGAAACCGGTTACGGTTATATTGAAACCGCATCAAAAAATATAGAAAAAAATAAAACCGGTATTATCGAAGTCGCGGCTTTTCGTGAAAAACCTGATATGGAAACAGCGAAAAAATACGCGGCGTCAAAATATTTTTTCTGGAATTCAGGGATGTTTGCTTTTAATACCGGTTTCATAATTGAGCAATTTAAATCGCTTGCTCCTGATGTAATAGAATCATTTATAAAATTGAAAGAACCAAAACCATCAGACTATACCATAACTAAAGGTATAAAAGTATTAAATGACTGGAACGGGCTTAAATCTTCATATAATAAGGTAAAAAGCATATCTTTTGATTACGCGATCGCGGAAAAATGCGGCAAAACATCAATGATCCGCGCGAATTTTGACTGGATCGATATTGGAAACTGGGAAGAATACGCGAAAATTATGAATAATACAGGTTCGCAAGTATTCAGTGTTTCATCAAACGCTTGTTTTGTAGATTCTGACATCCCGGTAGCTCTCGCGGGGGTTGATGATTTAATAGTTGTAATTCGCGGCGGGAAAAACGGAGAAGGCGCGTGCGCGCTGATAACCAGAAAAGGACATACTCAAAATGTAAAGGACATTGTAGAAGAAATAAAGAAATCCAATAAAAAGGAATTATTATAATTTCTTTAAAATACAGTAAAAGCGCTCAAAGCGGCGCCGCGAACGGCACTAAAAGTGGCGCTAATTGACAAAATAACTTTTTTTATATATAATATTAAGTATGGGAGTACTCACTAGTCAAAAAATTACATTATATTACGAACGTTTTAAGAATATTAATGTAACCTTTACAAAAGATATGATACAAGTCACAGGGCTTTTAACTCAGCAGGTGCATTTAAAATGCGGAAACGACTTCTGGCCATGTGTAGTATATACAACATCTTTCGCGGGCGCGAAAGTTGTAGCCAATATAAAAACAGGTTTGCTTGGAAAACTTCAGGCGACAAATAATTTTGTTAATCTTCGTTTTTGTTTTAAACCGCCGGGAGAAACAAATACGGTAACATTTTTTGTCGCGGCCAGAATTTTGGCAAGCGCTCCTTATGGGAATTCGCAGGATGTAAACATGTTTACAGTCCAGTTTTCCAACCGCCCGCCGGATGATTTTATCGAAATTATCGGACGTGTTCTTGACGCTAATGTAAATTCAGCGAAACGCAAAGATACTCGTATTCCTTTAACACAGGAAAATATGCGAAAATTAAATATCTTATCAACAGAAAGCACAGTTTTTATTCAGGGTGTACCGCGCCGTTGTATATTAAGAGATATATCATTTTCCGGTGTAAAAATAATAATGATGGGAGTATCCAAGTTCCTTTTGGAAAAAGAATCGTCTGTACGCATAGAATTTAACGATCCAAGAGAAGCGTTTACAATCAAAGGGAAGTTTGTCCGCGCTGAAAATGTCGAAGGAAAAAAAGAAATGGTCGCGCTTGGTTTAAACTTTGATGAACCTTCAGTTCCTATGGGTTATAAAATACGTTTAAATGATATGCTGACATCTACCCGAGCTGATTACCGTGTCAGTGCCGCGGAAGAAGAAACGGCAAAAAAATAATGGTAAAAATTTAAACAGGCAAAGCTAAAGCCAATACTTCTTCAAATCTTTCAACCGCGTGAAAATCAATTCCTTTTTTTACATGGTCAGGAATTTCGTCCAAGTCCCTGTCGTTCTGTTTTGGAAAGATGATATACTTAGCTTTGTTTCTGCGCGCGGCAATTGTTTTTTCTTTTAAACCGCCGATTGGAAGTACCTGCCCTGTCAGTGAAAGCTCGCCTGTCATAACCAGTTTTTGAGTAATAATTTTATCGCGCATTAATGAAAGCAAAGCTGTCGCCATTGTAATACCGGCGGACGGACCGTCTTTTGGTGTCGCGCCTTCCGGTATATGTAAATGTATATGATTATTTTCGAACCATTCTTTTTTTACGCCGTATTTTGTAACGGCAAGTTTGCGAGCGACAGTCATGGCGATTTCGGCGCTTTCTTTCATTGTTTCGCCCATCTTGCCTGTAAGAGTCATTCCTTCTTTACCGGGAAGCGAAGCCGCTTCGATTACAAGTGTATCGCCACCCATACTTGTCCAGGCAAGTCCTACAGACATGCCGGGTTTATCAGCCATTTTAAAGTCGTTCTCGCGGAACAGTGGTTTTCCTAATTGTTTTTCGATACATTTTTTGTCGATGTTAAAATTCATGGGTTTATTTTTTGTATTTTCAACTTCGCTTTCTGACTCGCTAGACGTTATGCTTTCTTGAGCGTCAACTATCTGCTTCGCGATTTTGCGGTGAATTTTATCCAGATTTTTTTCAAAGTTGCGCACACCGGCTTCACGGGCGTAACAGTTAGCGATGTGCAATAAACTGTCTTTTGTGTATTTTACCTGACTTTTTTTAAGACCATTTTTTTCAAGGCTTTTCGGCAGTAAGTAACGTTTTGCGATTTCCAGTTTTTCAGTGTCGATGTATCCCGGAAGCTGTATAATTTCCATACGATCCAAAAGCGGTGCAGGAATTGTATCTAAAGTATTTGCAGTAACAATAAAAAATACATGAGAAATATCAAATGGAAGATCAAGATAATGATCCCTGAATGCAGTGTTTTGTTCCGGATCCAATACTTCCAATAAGGCGCTTGCGGGATCGCCATGATAACTTTGCCCCATTTTGTCAATTTCGTCGATCATAAAGACAGGATCTTTTGTTTTTACAATTTTTAATCCCTGTATAATTTTTCCAGGGAGTGCGCCGATATAAGTGCGCCTGTGTCCCTTGATTTCAGCTTCGTCTCTCATGCCGCCGACAGAAAACCTAAAAAACTGTTTGCCAAGAGCGCGCGCAATTGATTTACCGACTGATGTTTTTCCAACACCTGGCGGTCCAACAAGGCAGACTATCGAACCTTTTGTATCTTTTCTTAGTTTTCGGACAGCTAAAAATTCTACGATTCTTGTTTTTACATCCTTTAATCCGTAATGGTCGGCTTCAAGTATTTCCTGTGCATTTTTAAGTTCGAAAATTTCTGGAGCTGGATTGTTCCACGGAAGCGCTGCAATAACATCAAGATAATTGCGGGTTACTGTAAATTCTGCAGAGTTAGGTTCCATCAGAGAGAATTTTTCCATTTCCTGTTCAATAACTTCTTTTATTTCACCTTCAAAATTAAAAGCCTCGAATTTTTCCTTAAAGCGCTGGTAATCAGAACTTTTAGCATCTGTAGTCATTCCAAGTTCGGTTTTTATTGCTTTAAGTTCTTCTTTTAAAAAATAATCCCTTTGTGACTTTTCTATTTTTTCGTTTATTTCTCTTTGTATCTTTTTTTGTATACGTAATAGTTCTTGTTCTTTTTTTATAAATACTAAAACCTGTTCCATGCGTTTTCGTACATTTAGTATTTCCAGGATTTTCTGCTGTTCTGCTTTGTCAATATTTAAAATACTTGCGATAAAGTCCGCTA
>WQXE01000083.1 GCA_009784995.1 Treponema sp.
CTGACATGGCAACCTGGAATATAATAATTGAGCTTAATAATAAATTTAAGTCAGACGAATATCAAATTTTATTTAAGTAATTATCCTTTACGAACATACAAGGGAATCGAATCTATTTCTTTATCATCAATATAAAGAACATAATTAATTATTCCCGGATTTTTAAAATGTAAGTTTGAAATACTAAAAACCAAATGAGATACGGCGGAGGCGTTTCCTACACCTTTAACTTCGATATTGCCGCTTATTGTTTCCAAACTCATCTCTCCATCAAGGTCTCGGGTTTCTATGCGAAAAGTATGCGCGCCAAACTCCCAAAGATCAAAACGCAGGCGAATTACGACAGAAAGCTGCGGATGAACACACGGAAAATTTCTTGAAATAATCGTGTCAAAGGTACCTACGATTGTAAGTTTGCCTCCGTTTTCCTGAGAAAAATCACAAAATGTAAACAGTTCAATTTTAATTGGAAACCTCTTTATTAACTTCTTTTATACAATTTAAATAAGCTTTTTCAAGTTCTAATGTGGTGTTCGCTATTGTCTCTTTTTTACTTTCATTGTATTGGTTTAGAAGCACGCTTAAATTAATAAGCGGAGCGGTTTTTATTATTATTTTGCTTACAGGAATATTAATTCTTCCTGATATGGCGCCGCCCATTGTCCTATTCGCGAAATCCCATAAGTTCTGTATAAATTCAATTTTTAAATGAAGCGCGGTTTCTTCCGTTGGAAGCGGTTTGCGAAAATACCAGCCAAAATCCGCCAATTCCTGATGGCGCGAAATATACCAGGCTTCTCCTGCTTTTAAATCCATCACACTTCTTTTTATTTTAGCGGTTTTATCCAGATTATCAAAACCGGGAATAAATATATTATCCCAGCATAAATGACGCACTTTATATAATCTCGCGAAAAAATCGCCTTCGCTTTTTATACCTAACATTCTTTCAGCAGTTTCTAAAGCGGCATTAACAACATTTTCCATTCTAGTTTCATAAGGAAGCGATGTATCGATTTTTATTTTGTAACCTTGTTCGTTTACTTCCAGAATTTTATCCATACACAATTTAATTCTGTCAATAAAAGAATTATTTTTTGCTTCTTTTATATTAATGCCGTTTAACTTTTCTATTTTTTTAAGTAATTTTTCCATAGCTTTAATTCCGCGTTTATCATAGCGAAAATGTATGGATAACGGCAAAATTTCCAAAGGACAATCTTTTTCTTTTTCCGCAAGCTGGCTCGCGGCTTGAAAACCAATACGAATAATTCCATTTTCCAGCCTGGGAACTGTATCTGTCGAATATGAAACCTGTCCTTCCGGAGCCAACGCTAGAGGATAATGTCCGTCTACAATCGAACTGTAAATCCTTGCCATTCCTTTGGAATCAAGTTTAGTATGATGAATAGGAATCGCTCCCACCTTAGGCATAACAAGCCTCGCTATCCAGCCGCCCCATCTTACAACTTCATAACCATAAACAAAAATCGCGTGAGGTCTGCGTTTAAAACGTATTTTATTTTTTCGCGCCAAAGATTTTACTTTAAAAAGAAAAAACCATGTAAGAAGCTGAGGGTCTCTTACATCAGGATGACGGAATGCGATAAGGCACCGGCTTTTTTTATCCAGCGTTCTTTTAAAAACATCAAACAGAATTTCTCCCGGTAATACAATTTTCGCGTGCCCAAAAAGCGTTAATAAATATGGTTTCGCGATAATCGATAAAATAAAAATCGTTAATTTGGAAACCTTTGGCTGCGCGACAACTATATCAGGCGAAGCTTGTATTACCGGTTTACTGTACAGTTTATACATTATCCTCTTCTTTTACCGCTTTTGAGCTCTTGGCTGGTTTTTCTGTCGAACCTTTAGCTTGCGGGAATTCCCTGCCTGGGAATATTTGTTTACGCAAAGTTGTTTCCAATTCTTTTAGTAAATCTTGATGTTGTTCAAGATATTCGCGGGTATTATCCCTTCCCTGCCCTATCTTGTCTTCTTTGTAAGAATACCACGCGCCGCTCTTTTTAATAAGCTCGTATTTTACTGAACAATCCAGAATGCTTCCTGTCGCGGAAATTCCTTTGCCGAACATAAGTTCGATTTCTGTTTTTCTAAATGGAGGCGCGACTTTGTTTTTTACAACTTTGACTCGAACCCTGTTGCCAATAGCGTCAGTATCTTTGCTGACTTCGATTGTTTCTGTTTTGCGGACTTCCAAACGCACGGACGAATAAAACTTTAACGCGTTACCGCCTGTTGTCGTTTCCGGGTTGCCGAAGAATACGCCAATCTTCATTCGTATTTGATTGATGAAAATTAAAATTGTTCTGGATTTTCCAATCGTGGCGGTAAGTTTACGCAGAGCCTGGCTCATTAAACGCGCCTGCGCTCCCATTTGAGCGTCACCCATTTCGCCTTCAATTTCCGACTGCGGGGTTAGAGCCGCGACCGAGTCTACAACGATTACATCAACAGCGCCCGAACGTACAAGGCTTTCTGTGATTTCCATCGCCTGCTCGCCGTTATCCGGCTGGCTGACCCAAAGTTCATCGATGTTAACACCAAGATTTTTAGCGTAAATTGGATCCAGAGCGTGTTCCGCGTCGATAAAAGCGGCGTTACCGCCAAGTTTTTGAGCTTCGGCAATCGCGTGCAGCGCGAGCGTGGTTTTCCCTGAAGATTCAGGACCGTAAATCTCGATAATACGCCCGCGCGGATAACCGCCAATACCTAGCGCTTCGTCCAGAAGAATAGAACCCGAAGGAACTACCTCGATACCGGCAGCGCCGTCTGACGTACCCAGTTTAATTAATGATCCCGCGCCAAACTGTTTTTCAATTTGAAGGCGAGCCGCTTCCAGGGCTTTAGTTCTCTCTTCGCTCGAAGCTAAAGGACTAACCCTTGATTTTTCTGATTCATTTGACTTTGCCATAATAATCTCCTCCCCCTTATATGGCGCGCAGATGTACAGCGCATGACCGAAACTGGGAGAATTTTAACATATTTGTAAAAAAATGTCTATAGACTACTATATGTTTGTAAAGTAAAAATAAGCCAATCACCATAAAAAAAGGCTGTCTGAAATTACTTCCGGAACAGCCTTTTTTACAGTATCGAGTTTAATTAGCGGGTATATCTAATCGCTGTTCCACGCATTATGTATGTATTTGTGGCGAAAATGAAAGGAATATAAACAACACTTTGCTGGTCAACAATTATGTCGATAACATAGTCAGCATTTGGATATTGTTTTTTCGCTTCATTGAGTAACATGGTAAGTCCATAACCGTCTTTCATCATGTTATCTGTTACTGAAAGTTCAACTGGTCCCAAAACTGTGAAATTTGTGTTTTGGTTGTTCTGATACATTATTGGTTTAGTTGATGAGCAGCTCATTACTACAACTAAACACGCGCACAGGATCAAAAGATAAACTACTTTTTTCATAAAAAATCCTTTTTGTAATTACATTTTCCTTTTTTTGTAATCACGATTATAACCGTTATAAAAACGGTTTTTTTCGGTTTTACCGAATTTCCTCCAACGGAGGAATAATCGATTACCATTAAAAAGTATAATAGCTGCTACATTTAAACGACCCTTTAAATGTAGCAGTTTACTTATTTTTGATAATCTCTTTACAAAATTATTATACCAAAGTTTCTACCATATATGCAAGACAAAATAGGGTTTTTTTAAAAAATTTTTAAACCAAAAATATTTATTAAGAACTGCTACATTTAAACCGTGGTTTATTTATAGCAGTTAAAATGAAAAGAATTCTAACTGCAATTCGGCGTCTTTGCAAAAAAACTATACCCTAGATAAATAGTTTAATATTCTATATAATTACATCATGAACCCATTTATTGTCTGCGCGACCCGTTCCATGCGGAATTATACGTCTTTGGTAATAGAATATTTATCAAAATATTTAAGTTTTTCTAAAATTGCGGATCAAATAAACGGTATTGATCTTTTAAATACCGATTGTTTCGCTGATGGCGAATTGGAAGTTTCTGTTAATTCGTCCATTCGCGGCAGGGATGTAATTATCTTTTCTTCCAGCGCGAGGAATGACGCGGGCATTAATGTTGAAGAAGCGAAAATTGAACTTTACCACGCTGTAGACGCGCTTATCAGATGTCAGGCAAAAAGAATCATCATTTTTGAGCCGTTTATTTCATGCTCTCGATCGGATCGAACCACGCGCAGAAGTTCTGTAGGTTTATGGGTTCATTTAAAAACGCTTTCCGCTTTGGGAGCGCGCCATATTGTTACGTTTCAGCTTCATTCCGATAAATCAAAAACAATGCTTGATCCTTCCGTATGCGCGATTGATGATATCCCCGCTTTAAATCTTTTAAAAAAATATCTTTGTGACAATTATATTAAAACACTGGAAAAATTGGAAAATGATGTAAGAGCCAACTGGGCTTTTTGTTCAGTTGACGCCGGCGGAGAAAAACTCGCTCGTGTTTTCGCTAATTCATTCGGCGCTCCTTTGGTTGTCGCTCACAAACAGCGCGATTATTCAAAACCAAACACGGTTGAATCAATAAACATTCTTTCCGCGGAACCGGTAGAAGGAAAAATCCTTTGGGTTGTAGATGACATGATCGACACAGCAGGTTCTGTAGAAAAACTTGTCCGCGCTCTTTCGCAGTTAAAACCAAAGGAAATAAATATAATTTCCGTTCATTCGGTTTTTTCACCTCCGGCGGTAGATAAATTGGAAGCTCTTTCCAAAGAAGGGTTATTAAATAAATTAATTGTAACTGATACTGTTTCCTGTTCAAATTACAAACAAAGAATTCCGGGACTGGAAATCGTACAATCCGCGGAAATGGCATCGCAAATTATAAAAGCTATTATCAATAATGAATCGATGAGCAAGCTCTTGCGCTCCTTTGACGCGAGTATTTACCTAGGTAAAAAATAATTTTGAAGATTTCACGCCAAGACGCCAAGAACGCAGAGGAAAAAGAGGTTTAATTATTGAAAGCGGTAATTCAAAGAGTACTTGACGCTTCTGTAAGTGTTGAAGGTGTTGTAAAAGGCGAAATTAAATCCGGGCTTTTGGTTTACCTTGGTGTCGCTAATGATGATAATGAATCAGACGCGGACTGGCTTGCCGAAAAAATCGCATACCTTAGAATTTTTAATGATGAAGACGGAAAAATGAATTTATCCTTAAAAGATTTATATGAAACTGACAAATCTGCCGGCAAATCTGCCGGCAAATCTGCCGGCAAATTTGCCAGTGTACTTATAATTTCCCAATTTACCTTACTTGGAGACGCCAGAAAAGGCAGACGACCTTCCTGGGACAAAGCCGCGCCGCCGGAAAAAGCAAAGTTGCTTTATGAGTACTTTATTGATTCGATTTTAAAACACGGGCTTATCTGTGAAAACGGCGAATTTCAGGCGCACATGAAGGTTAAATATACAAACGACGGACCAGTTACGATTTTATTGGATACAAAGGAATCAATATCTATAAAACAATAATAGCTGAAAATTAATTTTATTATCATGCAGATCCGCATATCCCTGTCGGCTAAATGGCAGAATTGGAAATAAAACTTTATAACTCGTCCAGCAGTTCGTCGTGGTTTATTATTTTATGAAAATTTTTTACTAAATCTCCATTATGATGAGTGCTGTATCGCCATACACAACTGTTGTGAAAAGCTGCCATAGACGCCGCCAGAGTCTATGCGCCTCTGCCTAATAAAAATAATATTATACTGCTCAGCCCCTGCTGCTGGAAACTTCGCCCTCCGGGCTCGTTGCAAAAACCGCCTGTAATAAAAAATAAAAAAAACGCTTTCCAGCTTTCTCCAGGATGATACACCCAAAAATACTAACAGAAAAGCGAAACTCAATTTTTGTCCAGCACCTAAATACTTAAGTTCTGAACAGGAAAGCGGTTTGTTCTCGCAAGAGCAATAGCCGCAAAAACACTGCACACACGTTCTGCCGCTTTTTCTTCTGTTATTTTATTTTGAATGAACAAAGCGGTAATTTCCAACATGCGCTCTTTAACCCTCCTTTTTGACTTTTGTAAAAGATATATACCTTTTTCTTTTTCTGTTTCATAACTATCAATAATACCGTCTAATAAAAAAATTACTTTTTTATCTTTTATAAGTTTTCGCAATTGTATTTTTAATATATCGTGATCAATTGAATCAAAATATTTTCGAATATCAAGTTTTAAAAACCATTTATAAATTAAATATTATAATCTCTCGCAGAGACGCAGAGGCGCAAAGAATGCAGTGATTTATTCAGGAAGATTGTTTACAATTCTGATTATTCCTTCTTTCATTAACCCTGCGCCAAAATTTAATATATAACCTAATTTAGTATTTGTTAATTTCAAGTATGTTAATAATTGTTTTTTATGAGCATCTGTTATTTTTTCTATTGATTTCAATTCTATTATTACTTTTCCTTCTATAAATAAATCTACCCTGAAACCTTCATCA
The DNA here is from genome assembly GCA_009784995.1 of Treponema sp. Taxonomy (GTDB): domain Bacteria; phylum Spirochaetota; class Spirochaetia; order Treponematales; family Breznakiellaceae; genus WQXQ01. Next base: position 6,498 of record WQXE01000083.1, read on the forward strand.
AAATGTTCTCCATCAAATTCTATAGGAATTGATACTTGTCTCTGAACAAATAATCCTTTTTTAGTCAGTAGTTTCATAAGTATTATTTCGTATACACTTTCTAATAAACCAGAACCTAAATTTTTATGTAAATTATAAGCTGTGTCAATAATAATATCACCTATTTCATTTTCTTTTGATTTCATATTTAAATATATTATAATCATTAATTAATTATAATACTACAGTGTAAGATATCGAATTAATACTCTGCGCCTTTGCGTCTCTGCGAGAAATAATATTAGAATATTTTTAAACCGAAGGATGACGCTTCACGCTCCCCGCCCGCTCGAACCTGCGGTTCGGTACGGTCGGTGGCGTTACGCTTTCATCCTTCGAAATTTTTGAACTCAGGGGCGCACCAAACGGAAACCGATAATGCTGCTCCTGCCGTCCGGATCGTAGATGAGACGAACCGCCGAACGAACGTTCACGCTGACATCGCCCCACCCACCGCCGCGAATCACACGGTCAGCGCCAGAAGCCGGACCTACAGGATTCGTCTCCGCATCACTCGGATAAACTCCATACCAGTCCCAACACCATTCCCATACATTTCCATGCGTATCAAATAATCCCCATGCGTTTGCGGGTTTCTTTCCTACTTCTCTAGTTCTACTTTCACTATTATCCCAATACCAACCAGTATTATTTGTTATCGTATTTCCTGTATTAAACCATGTACTTGTTCCCGCTCGGCAGGCATATTCCCACTGCGCTTCAGTCGGTAATCTATATCCGTTAGCTGAAGAATTTACTGTAACTGTAGCGCTTGTTATTGGATATTCATTTGGGGTAGCTGGTACTCTGTCTTCTATTGTGTAATAAGGTGTTAGATTCGCTAAAATACTTAATTTATTGCAGAACTCAACAGCGTCAAACCATGTAACCGTTTCTACAGGTCTTTTAGTATCTGTTTCTCCTGTAGCGGGCGGTCTGCCTTTAGCTGTTGTAAAATAACTTGGATTATATCCCATCACAGCCTCATACTGTTCCTGCGTTACCTGAAATATTCCCATGTAGAAACCTGTAAGTGTTACCTGTCGTCTTGGGAGTTCGTTATTAAACCAACTATCACTCCATACAGTAGCGACATCATCAGGGCTCCCCATCGTAAATGTTCCGCCTGTTATATACTTCATTTTCAACTGTACATTACTGCCAGTTATTGTAATTGTAATTTCATTTTCTTGTGTTGTTGTTTCAGGCTTGTCACCTTCAGGATCACAAGTTATAAATGTAAACCCAATTACTATCGCAAAAATAATAATTCCAAAAATCCTAATTCCATTTTTCATGTGAAAATACTCCTTTAAAAATTTTTTGTGTATTTAAAAGCCGCCATGAAGAACAGATCATATCCTGTCTCCTAAAGGCTTTTTTCCGGATAATAGTGGGTTTTGGGCAGACGAAGCTGACCTCTGGGCAGATCTATCCCCCCAAAAATGGTTTTTGGGGAAAATGTTAAAGTTTCTTCTATAATATGAGAGAGAGAGAGAGAGAGAGAGAGAGAGAGAGAGAGAGAGAGAGAGA
>WQXE01000084.1 GCA_009784995.1 Treponema sp.
TGCCGGTCCTTTTAAACGAACAGAATTAAGAAATTACTACAGCCAATTTTTATCAGTTCAGCAGATGTTGGATTTTTGTAAACCGGAAACAAAGGTTATAATTGTTGATTGTTCAGGCAAAGACAGAACCGGCGAAATTGAAGAATTTCTTGACAAGTTTCCAATCGCTATAATTGACCACCATGCCGCGGTAAAACATCCGCCTTCAACCCCTCTGGCTCCTGTTTTTGTAAACGCGGCTTCTCCTTCATGTACGCTTTTAGTTTTTAAACTGATAACCGCGCTGGGATTAAAATTAACAAACGAAGAAGCGACATTGCTTCTTTTTGGTCTTTGCACAGATACAGGTTTTTTCCGTCATTTAAACGAAACTAATTCATTTGTATTTGAAGCCGCCGCCGAAATGATCCGAAGCGGAGCAAGTCCTAAAAATATTTTTAATATTATAAACGGCGGAAGAAGCCTTAATTCAAGAATTTTATTGGGAAATATATTATCAAGAGTTGAATCACATTTTGATGGAAAACTTTTAATCAGCTTTGAAACATTGGAAGAATTTGAAAAATATGGTTTTGAAGGAAGGGATTCAGACAGTTTAAATCAAATGCTGCTTTCTATTGAGGGTGTGGAAGCTACAGTTATTATCCGCCAGGAGTGTGTAGAGAATTGTACTGTGAGTTTAAGATCGATCGATAATATTGATGTGTCACATATCGCGGCATCCTACAACGGAGGCGGGCACAAAAACGCTTCGGGACTCGCAATGAAAGGAAATATTACATTTGTAAAACAAAAAATGTTAGAATCGTTTTCTTCTGTTTTTATATAAAATATTTATCATTTCGTTATTAACATTTTCATCAATAATAATTTTTTTCGCGAAAAAACGAGTCGATTAAAAAAAACGCGTGATATTTACCTTATGCAGAAAACATTAAATAATTTGTTTAACGGTTACTTTACAGGAACATTGGAACGCGGTGAACTTGAAGGATTGGTTTATCAATACTTGATACACAATCAGGAAAAAACATGTTTAAATCATTGGAAACACGATGACTATGAAGATTTTATTTCATGGTTTTATCCGCGCCTGCGGCTGGCGATTGAATCGTATAATGACACGGGTTCTTCCTTTGAGGCTTTTTTTACTAAATTCATTCATATTTCCGCGAAAGAATATAATGTACGTTCGGTAATAAATAATGTTACAGAATACTGCGCGTGGAGCGCGAGAGTACCGGAAATGTATGTTCACGAAGAACCTCCTGTTTACAAAGTTAATGAAATAAATAAAGTTTTTACAAATCTTGTAATCGAAAAGGGAAGAAAAAATACAAGACGTATACTGGCGCTTATTTTAAAATGTTATTATTATGTATCAGATGATTTCGCGGAAAAAATCGCTCCGTTGATCGGAATGGAAATTGACGAATTAAAAAACATGCTGGAAAGAATAAAAAAGATAAGACAGGAAAAAGATGATAATTATTATTATTTTAAGGAAAGAATTTACAGGCAATTCTATAAATGTATAATCTATGAAAAAAGACTTACAATTGTTAAGGAAAACACAACAGCTTATAACAAATTAAAAACAAAAATGGAAAAAGCGAGAATAACACTGGAACGAATGAGGAAACGATTAAGTTTTATTCGTATGGAAGCGACTAACAAACAAATTGCCGAAGTAATCGGTACTTCCAAAGGAACAGTTGACGCGAGTTTATCCAGATTAAAAATAAAATGGGAAAAGCTCGCGAAAAATTCCGACTTGAATTAAGTGAATCTTTAAAAACTGAAAGCGAACACTGCCTTTTCGTGATAGTCTTTACCCGCGGAAGCGATACATGACGGAAAACTTTCTTGATTGGGTGTGTCAGGAAAATGCTGTGTTTCAAGACAGAAACCGGAATGTTTCACGTAACGGCTGCCGTTTTTTCCAGGCAGATTAAGATGATTTCCTGTATAAAATTGAACGCCGGGTTGTGTTGTAAAAACTTTCATACCCCTGCCTGTTTTTGGTTCATATACTTCGGCGCAAGGGCGAAGTTTGTCACTTTCTCCGTCTACAACAAAACAATGATCATAATCTTTATTTATTTTTCTGCGTTTTAATAAATCAAAACCAGTCCCTTGTACAGGTAGAATTTTTCCTGTTGGAATACATCTTTTGTCTACTTCCACATAAGACGAACAATGAAGAAGAAATTCGTGAGATAGAACACTACCCTTCCCTTGCCCTTCCAGATTAAAATAAGCGTGATTTGTAAAGTTTACAGGACATGGTTTGTCTACCTTAGCGCGATAATCGGCGATAATTTCGTTTGATTTTGTAAGACCGTAACTGACAACAGCTTTCATATTTCCGGGAAAACCACAATCGCCGTCCGGGCTTTCAAGTTCAAAACGGACAAAAACTCCTTCGTTTTCTTCGTAGGCTTCAGATTTCCAATGGTGCTTGGCAAAACCCATACTCCCTGAGTGCAAAGAATTTTTACCGTCATTGGCTTCAAGATTATATGTTTTTCCGTATAAATCAAAAGATGCGTTTTTTATACGATTCGCGAAACGCCCTACTGTTACTCCAAAATAGGGTACATTATTTAAAAAACCATCCACACTTGTATACCCGAGCAGTATATCATCTTTTCCGTTTTTTGACGGAACAATTAAACTTGTCCATGCCGCTCCGATATTAGTAATCGAAAATTTTAAATCACCCGCGCTGAGTGTATATAACTTTATTTTCTTTCCATTAGAAAGATACCCGTTAATCTTTTTTTCTACTTTCATAAAAGTATTATATACCCGCTGGTTTTTTTAGTATAGAGAATAAAAATTAAAATCGAAGCCTAAGTTTGGCGCTTAAATTAACGCGAGAAAAAGAGTCTAAATCAAATGGTGTTTGTACAGTAAATGTTAAAACCGCTCCCTGGAAAAGATCGTGGTTTACACTGATAAAAGGAGTAAATGAAATTTCATCAAAACTGGAAATTAACGCTATGTTCATATTGGTAAAACTGTCAAAAATCCATGTAAAACCTGTATACAAATAATGGTTATTTTTAAAATTGCCGCCAAAACCCTCGGCAGTAGACGATGTTTTACCATTATAAAGATACTCGGCAAGTACAATTAAATCTCCATCGAAAAATGAGTAATCCGCGCCAATACTAAATGAAAGTCCGTCAATCGAAAATTTTTCTTCGTGGTTGTATGTATAAAGAGCGTCTATAACAAAACCTATTTCAATATCTGCCTTTAAAGAAAATCCCGCGCGATGAATTCCAAATTTAAAATTATCGGAAGGAGTTTCAAATGAATACAACCCTTGCAAGCTTGCGTTATCCCAATGCCTATCCATTGATAAACCAAAAAATGAACCCTCACCTTTTATAGAAAGCGGTTCGCGAGGCGCGGAATAAAAACAAAGCAGTTTAAGCTCGTCAATCGGATACCATGTAAGAGCGGTTCCAAGTATCGCGCGTGGGCGGGCATCTGGTTTTAAGGGATTTTTTGGATTTAAAAAATCTGAAGAACCCCACACCTGGCCATAACCAAACGGCAAGCGAAAAAGCCCGCCGTCTATATCAACATGTTCGCCGCGCAAACGGAAATAAAGGCGTTCCAGTTCAATTACGGAAATAAAATTTTCAGACGAAAAACTCATTCCAATTCCTGTTAAAGGAAACGCGTGAATTCCCGAAGCGGCGATTAAGTTTACCGCTCCGTGTACTGTAGCTTTGTCACGAATCCTTGATTGAAAACGTATATTCGCGAATTCTTCGATACCATAAGAAAACGCAGGCGAATCTCCCGCTCCGACATTCATGGATACTGTTGAATCCAAAATACCGGAGACAGTCATCTGCGCCGAAACACCGAGAACAATAAATAAAAATATAATAAATATGAAAACTCTCTTCATAAAATTATCTCCTAAATTCATCTCACGGAGGCGCAGAGGCACGGAGGTCACAGAGATACTTACGAATTAAGACTCCGTGCCTTTGTGTCTCCGTGTGAAATATTAATGGTTAGCGTTCCAGGTTTCGCATGCTGAATACAGAGTCCGCTATGGGTCTATCTAACACAACGTTTCGCATAACAAAAACTGTTCTTGAATCTCTGCGTAAAAGGTCTCGCATTTCTCCCTCTACAGGAAAACGCCTTCCTCCGATAACTTCTACTTTAAGCAAGTTGTATTCTTTTAACATCGCGCCGGAAAGAGCGAAAAGCTCGTAACGCAGAACGTCGCCGTGTTGTTTGTCGATCCAAAGTTTGCGTTTGGGATAACTTTCTGTGCGCCTTATGGCGTTTAACTCAAGCACCCACGCGTCACGTCCGTTTAATATTTCTGAACCTAAAAGAACAGGGGTGTAACGGCTGGATAAAGATTCATTGTCCAGTGTATCTTCGTAAGACATGTCTGATCCCATCATGGATTCCCTGAGCATATGACCTGATATAAGCATTACTCCTTCGTTATCCGGAGAGTAAACCATTAATCTTCCGTCTCTTCTAAGGTACCTGGTTCCCCTGTCTTCGGGATTTGTAAATTCGATAAAGCTGTGCGTATTACCCCTTGCCCACGCTTTCATTGTTTTTACAAACCGCCGTCCTGAATGTTCGATAATAATATCACCTTCGTATTCAATGGTAGAATAAACTTCGTTATTATCTACCATCCGCAAAAGTTCGGCGGCGGTAGGCGTTTGTGAAAAAACAAAACCAGCGGTCATTATTATTAACACAATCACAAAAAATTTCTTATTCATAACATACCTCCAAAAATATTTCAAATTATCTGCGTAACGCCTCTACAGGCTCTACAAACGCGCTTTTAAGCGATGGTATCAATGTAAAAAGTGACGCTACTACAACACCCATCAGCCATCCCCGTATAAGTATAAAAGGACTGAACTGAAAGAAAATTACATTGCTCATAGGCATGTCGCTGAATGTGTTTCCGTAAAGGTCTCCGATACGCAGAGGATAAATCGATCCAATAGCCGCGAAGATTCCGCCTATAACAGCTCCCGCAAGCGCTCCAATTGCCGCCATAAAAATTGATTCAAAGAAAAATACTTTTACAATCTCGCCGCGAGTCATGCCAAGACATCCCATCATGCCGATTTCTTTAATACGTTCGTGAATGATCATTACAACCGTATTTATAATCAGGAAACTTGCTACAATAATGAATACCAAAAAAACAATTACATACGCGAAACTCGCGACTTCCATTATCGCGACCCAGTAATTGTCACGCCAGTCTGTAACAACGCTATCCTCTCCCAAAAGATTTTTTACAGCTGCCGCGATGTTTCTGCTTTGTTTTTCATCGTCTGTAAATATTACAAGTGATTGCGTCGCTTCATCCAAAACTAAAAGCCTCTGGAGCCTTTCGATATCCACAATAATATATTGTTCGTCTATTTTGATGTAATCAAAATGAAATATACCGGTAATTACAGGGCTCCAGAATCTTTCTGAAAAATTAGAAGAAATTGTTTTAAGCGGAACACGATCACCTATTGATAAACCCGCCTTTTGTGCAAACACACTTCCAATTACACATTCGTTCGCATCTAAAGGCCAGCGTCCTTCCTGTAAGCCATCAGTGCGGTTAGTCATGTTAAAATTATTAACCGCCGTTTCTTTTTCAATATCCAAACCCCACAATACGGCATGTTTAATCGTACTCTCCTGCAATGTCGCCATTGTTGTAATCCTGGGAAGTACGGCATTAACACCCGGAATTTTATAAATATCCCGCGCTATTTCTTTCCAGCTTTTTCCGTCTGCCAAAGGATATTGAACAGGCATAAATTCAATTTCCGCTTCGTACTGCGATGAAACAGCTTTAATGTGTCCAAGTTCATAAATCTGCACTGTGTCATTTATACTTTTAATCATCCCTTCTATCATGGATGAATAAACAACAATAAATAACACCGCGATTCCTACCGCGGAAAAACAAAATAAAGTGCGTCTTTTGTTACGCCAAATATTTCGGTAAGCGATTTTTATCAACGCGGCTGTGCCGCCTTTTTTGTTATTCGTCATAATTTCCTCCATGTATCATTCAAATCTAAGGCTGTCTGTTATTGGTTTTTTAATCGCTTTTTTTGTCGGGAAAAACGCCATACATGACGCTAAAAGTGTCGCGATTATTCCTGAACCAATTATTACCGGAATATTCCATGAACTGCGGAAAACAGCAGTTGTTCTAAAACCTATTCCTCCGCTTAATAAATCACCCATTTGGCTGAAATCCCATCCGGTTTCCACCATCGGATAATTAATAATACATCCAAGAATAATTCCGCATACTGAACCGATAAATCCTAAAAAGCCGGCTTCCAGCATGTAGGTCATAATCATTTGTTTGTCTGTCATTCCTAACGCGCGCATCATTCCAATTTCCTTAGTTCGTTCCAGTATCGCCAAAAGAATTGTGTTAGAAATTCCCAGGAATGAAAGTAAAAGTAATAAAAAAGATAAAACCTGAGGAGCGCCTGTCTGCAGCGCTTCATAACCTAGGTAATCTTTCATTTGATCCTGCCATGTATATACGCCAAGATTATCAGGCATTATTAATCCCATTGATTCTAAACCTCTTTTTAAAGCGGCGGTGATTACAACTGAACTTTCGCTTTTCCCCGGAAGTCTGGAATCCGGTTTGCCTTTTTCTCTTATAATTAAATCTGTTATCGCTCCTTCTAAAGCCATACCCGCGTCGTCTTGTAATACATCAAGCGGAATATATGCCGTATTTCCGTTTGGAAGAGGAGCGGGTGAGTTTATTACGCCGACAACTACCGCGTCCAAAAGCTGGTTAACATGGCGAACAGCTCCCGCGTATCCCGCGCGAATCATCGCGTCTAATACTAACGCCAGTTTTTGTTCATCTTCTTCTACAAGGAAATATGTATCCAAAAAATCTATATGTTCATAAGCGTTTTCAACTAACATTATGTCTTCACTGCGAAGAGCCGGTATAAGTTCGCCTTTCCATCGATCTTCCCGAATCATTTCAGGAACAGCTTTGATATCAATTACAGCGTTTATACGCACATCATTTCTTCCTGATACGATTATCATATCCCAGAATCTGTCAAGATCGCCTTGAGAAGTATTTCTTTTTAATATCAAACGTTCATTTCCTTCTGTTATTTTTTCTTCAACAGTAAATAAAACATTTGATACAGGAGCTTCATCATAAAGCGAGCGGATAAAATTTCCATCCTGTGTATTTAACGCGACAGATTCTATAAGTTCTTCCAGTTCCAATCTTAAAATACGCGTTGGTATTCCGATTCTCAGTTTTTCCGCCGCGAATATCCCAAGCGCGATTTCAAACTTGCCGTTTTGCACATAACGGCCAAAATCGACATAAGGCACATATCTTAAAACTTCATCTTCAGCTGCCGGATCTACTCCGTAGAAAATTATCGGAGCGGAGCCGGATTTTGAAGATAAAGTTCCCGCGAATGTAAATCGAGGCGCGCTTACATAACCTTCACTGGAAAGAGCTTGTCTGTACACTTCCCAATCCATAAAGTTTTCATAACTTGGCATTTCGTCTATTCTGTCAAAATACAGATTTGTCATAAGTTTCGCGGCGCCGATTTCGAAGTTTACTATATTTCTTCGGGATTCAATTGCCATACCGCCAAGCCAGCTGGTAAGAAAAATATAAACAGCTACGCTTACCATGATCGCAAGCGAAGTAAGAATAGTTTTAACTTTGTGCCGCGCTAAATTGCGAAGCGCCAGTTTTTTTAACTCCCATATACCCATTAATTTCATAATAACCTATCCTTTTACTTCGTCGGACTCAATCTGTCCGTCACGAATACGCACAAGGCGGCGGGCATAATCCATAACCATTTGATCGTGCGTAGAAAAAATAAAAGTCGTCTTCTCGGACTTGTTCAGTTCCAGCATGAGCTCAAGTATTTCACGGCCTATTTTTGAATCGAGGTTCGCGGTAGGCTCGTCCGCCAAAATTAGCGTTGGCTTTTTTACAAGAGCA
>WQXE01000085.1 GCA_009784995.1 Treponema sp.
CAAAAAATAAAATAAAAGTGTTTTTAATCATAAAGGTTCTCCGGCTAAAAGCGATGGCAGCCTTTTTGTTGAAGCGCGCAATGAAGGATAAATAACAGCTGACGCGAGAATTAATAAAGTTAAAACAATATTAATAATGATTGTATTTGGCAGATATAACGCGGAAAGCCTTCCGTCTTTAAGAAATATTTCAAAGCTAGGAAACCATGAAAAAGAAAAATTAGACGCGATCGCGCTAAAAATTGTGGAAATCAGAAAACCGCCAAAAAAAGAAATAATCCCAAGTATGGTAACCTCTGTCCAAAGGACAATTCTTAAATCGCCGCCAAAAAATCCAATAGATCTCATTACACCCATTTCTTTTGTCCGTTCATGCAGTATAAGACGATATGTTACCGCCGCGCTTACAAATATAATAATGAGCATAATTCCATATAAAAAATAAGTTATAATATTCATCGCTTCCATTAAATCTGATACTTCAGATAAATAAACAGGTAGTGTATAAAGAAAAACCCTTGTACCTGACCAGGGTGTATTTCTTTCATACATCATATCTTCTCTGTTATAAACCAATGGTCCTGTCTGTATTCTATCTGATAAAACTTCATTCAAACGAACCCGGTTTTTTTCAGCGGCAGAACGATTATTTAAGAAGAATCCAATAATAGAACAATCATCATCGTTAAAAAGTAACAAACGATTAAGGCTTAACCTTGATATATAAACTTTATAATATCCAAATAAAGTTGTATCCTGAACAATTCCTTTAACGATAAATTGACCTGTATTTTTTTGATCTAATATATTTTCAATTTCCAGAATAATACTGTCTCCTACCCGCGCTCCCAATTCATTCGCGACAGGAGCAGAAAGAATAATTCCATCATCTCCAATAGGATGACTTATCGGCGAAACAAAATCCATCTTGGAAAATAAATATTCTTCATTGTCCCAATCGCAGCCAATCACATATCTTTGAACAACATAATTTCCGTTAAAAAATACAATTCCGGTATTATAAAACATTGTTCTGAATGTTATATGTTTTGGATTTAAATTTGAATCATTAGCGGCTTCCAGAATAATTGATATTTCTTCTGAACTCATATTATAACGATGGCTTGAAATTACTTCCGCGTTATAACCTACCGCTATAACATCTCCCGCGTAATGAGACTGCGCGGAATAATACACATTGTCATACATGCTGTCTTTTGTTGATGTTATAAATGTAACAACAGCAAAACAGAAAATTAAAGCAGCGAGCAAAAAACTATAGCGGCGTCTGTAACGGTAAAGATATTTTAAACCGAGTTTAAAAAGTATAAAAATCTTTTCCATTATCCCTGCCTCACCGCTTCCATAGGTTCAATACGTAAAGTAATATATATCGGATAAACTGACGCGATAATTCCGAATAAAACAGCTAAAAGAAAAGAAAATAAAGCTATATGCGGAATAAATTCAAGTGTTAATACAGAGCCGCCCAATAAAGACGCGACCAGTTCGTTTGATATTTCCAACGACAATGAATTTAACCAATTAATAAATATTGAGCCTGCTATTATCCCCGCGATACCCGCGGTAACCGAAAGAATAAAATTTTCCAGAAATACAAGAGAAGCTATATAAAAATCAGATGATCCTATTGCCCGCAATGTTCCAATTTCTCTTGTTCTTCGAAAAACATAAATTAAAAGAATATTTATAATAGTTACTACACCCGCGATACAAACAAGAAACATTCCCGCGTTAAATAAGATTTGAATAAAAAGAAGCAAAATAGCGGATTGTCCGACAGAAACCCGCCAGTCAACCGCGATGACATCGTAAGGCTCCAGTTTTTTATTAAGTGAATTTATAAATTTTCCGGGTGAGGTATTATTATCAAGACTAATTAAAACAAAGTTCCAATCCCCTCCGGCTAAATCAAAATCATCATCAGCTTTATTTTCAAATAACCATGATTGCAGAAAATCTGCGGAGAATCCTCCTTCCGCGCCCGATTGAGAATCAAACGTTTCCATATTGAATAAATCATCGATATCGTTATTAAAAAATAATAAATCATCATCAACTGTAATATTATTTGACGACGCGATCTGTATGGAATTTAAAACTCTCACAGTTTGCGGATCGATAATTACAATTTCATTCATAAAAAGACCAGGATTTTCATAACTGAAAATACCTACAAGCGGAACTTCTCTTATTTTAAATCCATAATCTCCGCCGGATGTAAGAAGGAGTAAATCTCCAATTTCAGGAAAAATCCCTGTTCTTCTTTCAATTTTTAAAGCGCGATCCATAGTTATCATAGCGCCGTATTCACTGTTATGCAAAAATCTTCCATCTTCAAGAATAATTCCGGGAAACATATCAAAATATGTGCGCGTATCTACTCCGCACAATAGTACAGGCTCCCTTATTCCTAAAAAATCCAGAAAAGCTTTTCCGGAAACTTGACTTGTTATTCCTGTTATGCCATTTTCTGAATTAATTATTTCCATAACAGCATCGTAAGCCGGAAAAACCGGAATAACAAAAAAAGGATCTATAACAGGAGCGTTAGCTCCAAAAAGATTCATACTTACATCACTCTTTTTTTGAAGCGCTACATCACCGGTAAGACTGCTGATAAAAGCTTTATGTAAACCTAAATTGGATCTTTCGATTATACTATTGCCGATAAAAAACACAAAACATATAATCGCTATAAGCAAAGTAATAATAGCGCTGTTCTTTTTATTTCTCGCTAAATTACGCAGTGCCAGAAAAAAAACCATTATTACCTCTGTGTATTATCCTGTTTAATAAGACCGTCTTCAAGAAAAATAACATGGTCTGCCATTTTCCAAATTTTAGGATCATGGGTAGAAAAAATAAAAGTAGTTTTTTCGTTCTTGTTAATTTCCTTCATTAAACTTAAAACTTTTTCTCCGGTTTGAGAATCAAGATTCGCGGTAGGTTCGTCCGCGATAACAATTCTGGGACTTGTTACCAAAGCGCGCGCTATCGCGACACGCTGCTGTTGACCGCCTGACAATTCCATTGGAACATGTTTATGTCTATCAGATAATCCAACAGCTTCCAATAAATAATTAACCCTGTCACGCCTTTGATTTTTACTCAGTTTTTTTCCGGAAATAATTAAAGGAAGTTCAACATTTTCAAAAACATTTAAAACAGGCAATAGGTTAAATGATTGAAATACATATCCGAGCGTTTCACGGCGCAAACGCGCGAGTTCACCGCGATTTTGCTTGTCAATTTCAAGACCATTTATTAAAAGGCTGCCGCGGCTGAAACTATCGATAAGTCCGATTATATTCATTAATGTGGTTTTACCGGAACCGGAAGGACCTGCTACAGAGATGAATTCACCTTCTTTTATATCAAGATCGATACCTCTTAACGCTTGAACTTCAAGGCTTCCCATATGGTAGATTTTCCACAGGTTTTTAATAGAAATTATCATTTAAAATATGGTTCCTTTTTAACTATCGATATTAATAATATACAGTTTTAACCGGAATTTTTCAATGTATGATAGAATGTACAATTTTAAACACAATATTTAATCAATTCATCACACACAATATCAACTTCTTCTATGGTCATCGTCGGATATAACGGCAATGTTAATTCATGAGCGCTTACATATTCAGCTTTAGGAGCAGGATTTATAATATCCTTATACGCGCTAAAATTTTGAATAGCAGGATAATGGATGCTTGTTTGTATACCCGCTTGTTTCATGGATTCTATAACCGCCGCTCTGTCCAGCGAATCGCGAAGCAGTATAGGCATAATATGATAATTCGGTTTTCCTCGCGTAAAAAATCTGTAAGGAATTGAAATTGATGAAACATCATCAAGCCGTTTATAGTAATGCTCAACAAGTTTTTTACGTTTTTCATTTGAGGTTCGCAATTTTTCCAACTGAACAAGACCGAGAGCGGAACTAATTTCGTTAATACGATAATTTAAACCCGGCTTTATAACATCGTAGGAAATCGCTCTTCCTTTAAAACGGTCAAACGAAGGAACAGACATTCCGTGAGAACGAAGGAGACGCAGGTTTTCCAACAGCTTTTCGTTGCGCGTAACAATCATGCCACCCTCGCCTACCGCGATATTTTTATTAGCGAAAAAACTGAACGCCGCGACATCGCCAAAAGTTCCTAGAGCTCTATTATTATAATCCGCTCCGGGTGTATGAGCGCAATCTTCTATTAAAAATAAATTATGCTTTTTACAAAGAGCGGATATTCGTTCCATGTCGCATGCGAACCCCGCGTAATGGACAATCATTACAGCTTTTGTTTTAGGGGTAATTTTCGATTCGATATCATCGGGATCCATTGACCAGTCATCCATCGATGTAATATCAGCGAGGATATTTTTCGCTCCAACCATGTTTGTAACATTTTGGTCGGCGATAAATGTAAGCGACGGGGTTATAACTTCATCACCATCTTTAATATCGAGCGCCAAAAGCGCCATGTGCAGCGCGGCGGTTCCGTTGGAAACGGCAAGACATTTTGTATCATGTCCCAAAAATCGCGCGAAAGCTGTTTCAAAGTTTTGGGTTTTTTCGCTTATCGCAAGCCAGCCGGAATTGAGAACTTCATTAACAATATTGAATTCTCTTTCGTCATAATCAATTTTATGAAGTTGTACGCGCCACATAGATACATTATAATTGAAAGAATATGAAATTAACAATGTCTAAAGAAGTACAAAGCGAAATCGAGAATGAAGGTATCATCGCGGTTTTGGAAATTGAATCAGAAAAAAACGCCGTTCCGCTCGCGAAAGCCCTTTTTGAAGGCGGCATCAAAATAATTGAGCTCGCGTTGCGTACGCAGGCTGCCATCCCTTCGATTTCCTTGATCGCGAGGGAAGTTCCGCAAATGTATATAGGAATTGGGACGATTATCGAACCGGGGCAAGCCGCAATCGTAAAAAATGAAAATGGAGTACGGTTCGGAGTCTCTCCCGGCATAAACCCCGAAATTGTAAAAGAGGCGATTGCCGCAGGTCTTCCGTTCGCGCCGGGTATCGCGACCCCAAGCGAACTGGAACAGGCAATTTCTCTTAGCTGCCGTGTGGTAAAATTTTTCCCCGCCGAAGGTATGGGAGGATTAAACTATTTAAAAAATATAAACGCCCCGTACAATCATTTGGGAATAAAATACATTCCGCTTGGCGGCATTACTATTGAGAACCTAAAAAATTACGCTCAGTTTAATCCCGTGCTAGCGGTCGGCGGAAGCTGGATCGCGAGTAAGGAATTAATAAACGCTCAAAACTGGACAGAAATTACAAAAAGAGCGAAGGAAGCCAAAGAGATATGGCGGGGGAATAGGAAGTGAATTTATACCTGTGGTATGGACATGAATGAACACAAATAAGTAGCTGTTACCAAAAACTACCAACCAGTAGGTAAACTCGAATCCAGGTTTTCTGTAGATCTACGGCTGTAATAAACGTTGTTTTATTTCTTCTGATGAAAGTCCCTGCTCAAATAATTCCAAGATATATTTTCGTTCATTTTCACGACCCTTATCGTGAGCGTAATTAAGTTCGGCAGTTCTGTCGCATTCAGCCATCATATATCTGGTATAAGCCCACATTTCTTCTTCAGATTGGGCAACATGCGCCATTCGTTCATCCGCCGTTTGTATCGTAGAATCCATCTTAACTCCTTCTCTTTCTAAAATCATATCATAAATATTTGAGAAATTCATCACGCAAAGACGCTAAGACGCAAAGTTCTAATCGGGAAGTCCATTAACAATTCTATATATCCCATTTTTCATTAATTCTGATCCAAAATTAATAATAAAACCCAGTTTTGTATTAGTTAATTTCAAGTATGTTAATAATTGTTTTGTATGAGCAGGTATTATTTTTTCTACAGATTTCAATTCAATTATTACTTTTCCTTCGATAAATAGATCTACTCTGAAACCTTCATCAAAATGTTCTCCTAAGAATTCAATAGGAATGGAAACCTGTCGCTGAACGTATAAACCTTTTTTCGCCAATAACTTTGCAAATATGGTTTCATATACATTTTCTAATAAACCCGAACCAAAATTGTTATGCAGCCAATAAACAGAATCTACTACAATAGCTCCAATTTCATTTTCATTAATCTTTTCGTTCTTGGCGTCTTCGCGTCTTTGCGTGAAATTATTGGGAGAATTTAGGGGGTCGAACTTTCTGTTAGAAGCAGACCCAAAAGTTAAGTTTTTCATGCCCTTATATGGGTCAAAAGTGCCATTTTGCATGACCGAAAATGAAAATATTTTTTATTTTTTTTACTTTTCGTTTTTACTTGTACTCTTTTCGTATTATATAGCGGCTATTATTAACAAAATTGGACAAAAATTACAAAAAGAGCGAAGGAAGCCAAAGAGATTTGGTGGGGGAATAGAAATTAAATTTTATGTCCGCGGATTGCGTACCTGCGGTATGTATACCTTTGGTATGACGCTGATTTTTCATTTTATCTTATGAATTATTTGATCTCCATGCACCCCAACAAGCTCTCGGCGAGGATTAATTGTTAAGTCCATAGCTTCAAGCGGAATAGCACCTAACAATATATCATCAGCATCCGGTAATACAAGAGCTTCACAGGTTGTACGGCGATTTTTCCATCTGACTTCCACTGGACCTGCCAAATCAAAATCTCCAGGTGATCCATCAGCAAGAGTTCCTGTTTCAGTACCTACTATATCAAGTCCAAGTTTTTCACGGGTAGCTTCGTTAATAACAAGAGTCCATGCACCTGTATCGACAATTGAATTAACAGTAACTTGTCTGATTTCCTGCTCTTTTATAAGTCCTCGCCGAACTGCCATTAAATCACCAGCGTTTTTCAAAGTAATCTCTGTGTGTACTATAGACATAATACCTCCTTTGATAAACATTACTATCTAATATAATATACGATTGTTTCATTGACAAGGAAAAAAGGAGGGATTAATTTAGGGTCAAGTTGGAAGCACTGCGCAGAATGAGGGATTAATATTTTTTACTACGAATCATACCTGCGGTATCATACCACAGGTATGGACACGAATAGGTAGCTGTTACTAAATAAACTACCAACCAGTAGGTATACTGGAATCCAGGTTTTCAGTTATTCCAATCGTAGATTCTTTGCGCCTGGTATTTGTAAAAAATACAGCATGACCATAATTATTACGTATAGTTGAATCATTTATTCTAACTACATTTTCATTAATAGAGTCATCTGTAAAACCTGTAATTATTCCGCCTGTTTTTATAAAAAATGAATTACTTTCACTTTGTGAACTACCATTACTTATTCGTACTCCTCCGCCGCGGCTTAATAAAGACGCAGTAACTGTATTACCAAATATTTCTCCGCCTTCCATTTTAAAAGTTGCAGGAAAACCTGTTGTTCCTGCCACATACACACCACCGCCTGAAGCATTGGATGTTGAGCCAGAAGAAGTAGCGGTATTCCCAAATATCTTGCCGCCTTTCATGGTAAAATCAGTTTGTTCTACATAAACACCGCCTCCATTTGCTCCACTGGCAGATGAACTTGAAACTGAATTACCGGATATTTCGCCACCTTCCATAACAAAGTTTCCGTATGCTAATACACCACCGCCATTACCAGTAGTCGTAAGCAATGAAGTAACTGTCGAATTTCCACTAATTTTACCATTTTTCATAGTAAATGCGGCGGTAGAAGAAATCGCAACACCGCCTCCTGCACCTAATGCTCTGTTATTAATGATTTCTCCGCCATTCATAATAAACTTGCCACCTTCATTTTGACCAAGAGCAGTTAAAGCAAGACTTAAAACTACACCTCCGCCTCTGGAACTAGTATTTGTATTTCCGGTAATTATAACTCCATGATTCATAATCAACATAGCGTCTGCGGCTACAACAACTAAAGCATTATTATTAGAAACACGACCTTGCAAAGTTAGATTATTATCCAATACTAAAGTTACACCTGATCGAAC
>WQXE01000086.1 GCA_009784995.1 Treponema sp.
ATGAAAAATAAATTAATGAATTTCTAAAAAATATTATATCATATTGTTTTTCCAAACCGCGCATAATATTATGAGGGAAAAAATTTACTTTGTTTTGAATTTCTTTAACTACGATAAATTCATTATTATCCTGAATTAAGTATGAATCAAGGATATGTTTCCAGGAAACTCCGTCCGCCCGGAATGTATTTTTGTTATAACGGGCGTTTTTTGCTGTTTCTATCGCTTCTAAATTGATATCAAACGCGTCAATGTAATAATCAAATCTAAATCCTTTTTTTATATAGTAATCCAGAAGCATCGCGATAGTATAAGCTTCGCATCCTATTGAAACCGCGGCGCAGCATATTTGTAAAGGTTTGCCAAGTTTAATTAAATCGGGAAGAAGATTAGTTAAAAGAGTAAAATGAATTCCTTCCCTGAAAAAATAAGTTTCATTTATCGTTAATAATTTTGAAATATTATATATTTGCTCGCGGGATGTTAAAAGAAATTCATAAGCGGCGGGGTTTTCTATAAAAGATGAACCGCAGGATTTTTCTAAATATTGATTAAGGTTATTTAAAGAGTCAGCGGCGGCTTTTATTCCCAATATTTGTTCTATACGATAATAAAGAAATAATAAGGCGGGGCTTGAAAGTATCTCCGATGGAAGATCAGAAATAAACTCAAAAGAATCTTTATTAATTGAAGGCAATTGGGAAGTGAGCAATATTAATTTCCTCCCGTTAATGATATTATTTTTTCCGCTATTTCACCTAATGGAAGAATCATGTCAACACATCCTGTTTCTACAGCGGCTTGAGGCATACCGTAAATCATGGAAGTAGCTTCGTCCTGAGCGATAGTTATTCCGCCTGATTTTTTAATATATTTAGTTCCTTCGGCTCCATCATTACCCATTCCGGTTAAAACAACACTGATAATGGAACTTCCATATTGCTCAGACGCGCTTTTAAATAAAATATCCGCCGCGGGTTTTTGATTGTTAACAGGTTCACTGTCATCAAAAGCAAGACCTGTTGATCCGATTAATAAATGTTTATCTGTAGGTCCTACATATACATTACCTTTAACCGGATAAATTCCTTCTTCTGCAAGCTGTACTTTAAGATGTGAATATCCGTCTAACCATTGAACAAACCCTTTGTCAAAACCTGATGTATTATGCTGTACAAGTATAATAGGTACTGAAAATGCGGCCGGAAGCGCTGAACATAACTGGCATAATGCCATAGGACCGCCTGTAGATGAAGCTATAACAACGCAGTTTATTTTTTGAAAAGACGGCGTAATAACTTCTGTGGTTTCCTGTAATGTAATAACTTTATTTCTTAATTTAATAATGTGTTTTAATGTATTGAATACTTCGCTGCGCTGTCTGTCTGTCATATTTGAAGTAAAAATATCTTTCGCGAAAAATTCATGAGCGCCTTTAACAGTAGCTTCGTATGCCATTTTTGCGGTATCATGTGTGCTGATAACAACAATGCCGCAGGAACTGAATTTTCTTATTTCTACAATCGCTTCAAGACCATTCATAATTGGCATTTCAAAATCCATAGTGATAAGATCAGGATTTAATTCTTTTGCTTTTTTTACACCGTCAGATCCGTTTTCGGCTTCACCGATAATTTCAAATGATCCTTCACTTACAAGAAAATCTTTTAGAATTTCGCGAACTAGAGGGCTGTCGTCTACAATTAATGTTTTAATCATGGTTGTTCCTTTTTTATGTATTGAAGTAATTGAGCAGGATTTAAAAGAAGTATTAAATCTCCGTCAGATTTATCAGTATATGCGAAATTAAATAAAATACCTTCAAAAATACTTGAAAAAACAAGTGAATTAAAAGCTTTAGGCAATGAATAAAAGTTTTCGTTGGGGATTTCCAGTTCGCTATCAACTTCTGTTGTTAATAAAATAATATTATTTTCATCCGCGGACTTTAAAATAATTCCGTGCCGGATATTCGGCTGCGGATAATTAAAAAGAACAGGAAGAGAAATATAAGTATTATTTTCCGAACCATATAAAAAACGATTTTCTGAAAAATTACGCTGACACAAAGATATTTCTTCTTTAGATAATAAAAATATAGATGAGATATGTTCCATTGGGATTGCCAATGAAAAACCACTGTCTCCGTAAGAGCAAAGAAAAACACGCATTATACTGTTTCCTGCGCGGCTTTATTTAAAATGCGAAAAACATCAAGCACAAAAACATCATCATCATTCCAGTTAAAAGACGCGGATACAGCTTCAGTTAAATCATTTGAATCCAAAGATCTTTCCATCGAAACAATTAAATCCGGATTAATATCAGCGATACCCGTTACATCATCAATAATAATCGCTATTTTATCAACTTTTTCCTTAAAAATTAAAACTTTATTTCGAGGTGTAGGTGATTTATAAAATAAAAGCCCGATATCAAATAAAGCGTAAGGAACGGAATATCTGTTTACAACTCCCAAAACATAAGACGGCAAAAGAGGCAGAGGATAAACTGTATCAAACATGGCTATTTCACTAATATAACGCGATGGAAAGCAGTATAATTTGTCCTGAATTGTAAAAACAAGGAATTTTTCCGTATTTGTGTTCTCAAATGAATCGTTTTGTTTAACTTGAAAATCCACAGATTCAGACATATTTCCTCCATATGTTCTATAAATATTGAATAATTATAGCATCAGTATAAGAAGTTTTCTATATCCTTTATAATATTATTCAATTCGCTGAAAGATGTTTTGGTTTCAGGCAAGGATTGTAAAAATAACTGGCCATAGGATTTTTTAAATATTCTACCGTCTAAAACCGCTACAATGCCGCTATCGGAGCTTTTGCGCATAAGCCTGCCAAACCCCTGTTTAAACTTTATTATAGCCTGAGGCAAAGAAAGTTCCAAAAAGGACTTTTTACCCTGTTTTTCTATTAATTCACGGCGGGCTTCAAATACCGGATCACCCGGTGTTCTGAAAGGAAAGCGGCAGATTATAACAAGTTTTAAAGTTTCACCGGGTGCGTCGATTCCTTCCCAAAATGAATCTGTCGCGAAAAGGCAGGAGCTTTCATCTGAAAGGAAGGTTTGTAAAAGCCGCATACGGTCGTCATCTCCCTGTTTTAAACAGCGGATTCCCGCGTTTGTAAGCTCTGTTTTTACAGAATCGTACGCGCTGTTTAATGACTGATAGGATGTAAATAAAACAAGCGCTGAACCTTGCGCGACAGTTAAAAGCTGTTTTACAGCCGTATTTACAAAGTTTTGATAGCCATATTCGTCCGGTAATGGAGCGTCTGAAGGAGAAACAAGCAATACATTAGTAGAATATGGAAAGGGTGATGGAAAGCAGTCAGAAAGAATCAGGCGTTTTTCGGCATTCGCTATTCCGCATTGATTTGCCCAGTAAGAAAAATTATTATTGATCGCCAGTGTCGCGGATACGCAAACAACCGTTTTATTTGGAACAAAAACACTGTCTTTTAATAAAGGTGCCAGATTTAAAGGTGTTTTTGTAAAAACTACCCAGGGGTTTTTGGAAGATGAATCTTTTGAACCTCGTATTTTTTCCATCCATAAGACATCATTTTCCAGTTTTTTATATTTAATAAAATCGTCACATATCTGCGCCGCGCCTTCCAGGCGTTTTATAATTGTTTTAATTTCCCAAACAACAGGATCAGCGGATTTTTCATCATCTAAATTTTCGATAATATCGCGAATTATATTTGTAAAATTAAGAATATCACGGCGGGTAGATTTTAATAACGGAAAAAATGATTTTTCCAAAAAGGATTCATCTATAGCGGGAGAAAGCCTGAATATCCATTCTGATCCGCATAATTGCAGGGCGTTATCATCAAGTTCGTCTATTGATTTGCGTATTTTATTTATCGCGTCGATTAAATCGTCTAACGGCTCCAGCGCGGATGGCAATAAAGCGCAAAGTTTTAACAATAACCCGTGTTGATTTGCTCTGCGTTTATGATAAAGTCGTCCAAGTTGTTTGTAAATTCCTGTTTTGGAAAATTCTGATGAAAAAAATGATGTAGCCGCGTTTTCTATTGTATGAGCTTCGTCAATAATCAGCCTGTTAAAAGGCGGCAATACAACAGCGTTTTCATAACCCGCGCCCTGAAAACGAGCCGCTAAATCCGCGAACAACAAATGGTGGTTTACAACAATAATATGCGCGTTACTCGCTTCTCTGCGAAGTTTAACTATAAAACACTGTTCTATCCAAAGGCAGTGATTTCCCAAACATAAATCTGATTCAGAACAGACACTTGACCAAACAGAATCCGATGGCATAAATGAAAGTTCTGTTTTCGCTCCTGTTTTTGTTGTTTGTGACCATTTTGTAATTTGTTTAAATTCATTAAAATCAAAATCAAAAAGAGGAGGTTCTTTTATACTGTCATCAAGACGGCGAAGACATAAATAATTACTTCTTCCTTTCATTATAACGGATTTTATTTTTGTATTTGGTGCCGCTTCAGAAAGGCTGGATTCAACAAGAGGAATATCTTTTTCGAATAATTGCTGCTGAAGGGTTATGGTTGCTGTAGAAATTATTACTTTTTCTTTATTTAAAAGAGCGAAATGAACCGCAGGCAGAAGATACGCGAAGGATTTTCCTACACCGGTTCCTGCTTCCGCCATAACAAGAGCGTCTTCGTTAAAACCTTGTATAATAAGCGAGAGCAGATCTAATTGCGCTTTACGAGGTTCGTAAGAGGGAAGCAATTTAGCGACAGAACCACCATCACATAAAGATTCAATTATTTGTTTAGAGTCGATTTTTTTTTGTGAAATAAATTTCCCCCCGCTGTTTATCCGGTTAATTTTAATTCATTGCTAAAAGCGCCATTACTTTGGCGTCTCCTAAAATACTGTCTACTAAAACATATTCGTTAGGCTGATGAAGCGATTCCTGTGTTTTAGTCCAAACCGCGCAATTTAAACCTATATTTCGTAATGCCGCCGCCATTGTACCGCCACCAATTCCGACAGGTTTTGGCTGTACATCGTATACTTCCGTAATCGCTTTTGACAATAATTTTATTATAAACGCGTCTTTGTCTGTCGCTTTTGAAGACATTAACTGCGGCAGAGTATATTCTATTGTAACATTATATTTTTTTTCTATTTCTTTTTTAATATTTTCAATTTCAGCTAACACTAAATCTGTAGAATAATGTGGTAGAATACGCATATCCATGTAAAAAACATCTTCGCCGGGAATAGTGTTAACATTTGGAACATTAGGTTCTTTTTTTGTAGGTTGAAAAGTAGAGTAGTCAGGATCGAAAAGTGAATCACGATCGTTAAATTTATTGGAAAGTTCATTAAAAAGGCGAAGCGCTAAATCACTTCCCGCGATAAAAGCATTAACTCCCGTATCAGGTCTTGAACCATGCGCCTGTTTTCCGTGTGTTACAAAACGCGCCCAAATAATATTTTTTTCCGCGATTTCGATATATTCACCTTTTGGATCTCCGCCATCCGGAACAAGTACCATATCGTTTTTATTAAATAAATTAGCGTGATTTTTTACGAGCCATTCAATTCCGTATTTTGAACCAACTTCTTCATCGGCAGCAAATAAAAGTTTGATGGTTCGCCTCGGTTTAAATCCTTGTTTGGTGAAAGATAAAGCGGCAAGTACTGAAGCGACAAGCCCCTGCTGGTTGTCTTCGACTCCGCGCCCTATAAGTTTTAAACTTTTGCCAGAATCATTATTTACAATTATTTCTTTTACAACTTTCCAGGGATCGCTATTCCAAAGGTTTTCTTCACCGGGAGGAACAACATCCATGTGACTCATGATCCATAAACAACCAGATTCTGTATCGGATTGTTCGTCGCTGCCGTTTATTATAGCGATAAGATTAGGACGTACTTTACCTTTCGCTCTGTCTTCTGGCGCGTCGTATCTTTTAAGCTGAGTAATTCCATGATTTTTTAGCCATTCCTCAAGAAACAGACATTTTTCCAATTCACCCTCGCCGCCTGAATCCGGTGATATCGCGGGTCTTTTTGTAAGTTCTGTTTCAAGCTCGACAGCAAGGTCTGTAGAATTATTTATCCAGTTAAATATTTTTTCTTTCATTAAATTTTAGAATATACATTCCAGCTTGTTTTAATCAAGGTTTCCATATCAGAATGTTTTGCTTTCCAGCCCAATAATTCAAAAGCTAAAGACGCGGACGCTGTAAGTTTAGCCGGATCTCCCGGGCGGCGGCTTGTTATGTTACATGGAATTGGTTTACCTGTTTCCTTACGAGCGATATCCAATACTTCCTTTACAGAACTGCCTGTTTCGCTTCCCAGGTTTACGATTATACTTTTATCTTTTTTTGTAATGTAATCCAAAGCCATAGCGTGTCCGGACGATAAATCACTAACATGAATATAATCGCGGATACAGGTTCCGTCCGGAGTATCGTAATCATCACCGAAAATCTGCATTTCTTTTCTGATGCCGCAAGCGGTTTCCATAATTATTGGAATAAGGTTTGCCGGGTTTTGTTCGAGCCCTTTAATTTTGCCTTTTACATCGTAACCCGCGGCGTTAAAATAGCGCAAAGACGCGTAACGAATATTTTTTAATTTGTCATACCAATCTAAAAAACGTTCAATCTCCAGTTTTGTAAAACCATAAAAGTTTTCCGGTTGAGTAGGGTGTTTTTCGTCGATTGGCAAATATTGAGGTTCGCCGTAAACAGCGGCGCTAGAAGAAAAGACTATGTTTTTTATGCCGGTTTCACACGCGGCGTTTAAAATATTGATTGTTCCAGCGATATTATTGCGTGAATATTTTTGCGGAATTAACATCGATTCTCCCGCCGCTTTAAAAGCCGCGAGGTGGATAATAGCGTCATGTCCGCCATTACTTTTCATAGCTTCCAAAAGCGCCTGATAATCATGAATATCACCGTGAATAAACTTTGCTTCCGGAAATAGATTTTCCCTAAGTCCGCTTGAAAGATTATCAAAAACAGTACATTTATTGCCATTATCAAGGAATTCACTTGTAACATGGCTTCCGATATATCCGGCACCGCCGATTATTAATATGTTCATATATGAATTATACCAGGAATAATTTAAAAATAGAAGGATGTTGATTTGGTGTTAATACTTAGCCGTTACGCCGTTAAGACAGACAGAGGTACAACATTTACGCCGTCTTTCCTGCGGCATGCCGCGCCATTGGCAGTAATTATATTTAAAGCGGCAGGTGGTCCCATTTTTTTCTGATCAATTTTTTTCGCAAAAGCAAGCAGATTTTTCGCGGCTTCATCTTGTGCGCTAAAACCCATTTTTATTTCAAACGCCGCCCATGTTCTATCAGGATATTCAATTATAGCGTCTATTTCCATGCCACGGGAATCACGATAATGATAAACTTTTCCGTCATTAACCTCCGCGTAAATTCTTAAGTCGCGGATAACAAGAGATTCAAATAACATTCCAAAAAAACTTAAATCTGATTTTATCTTTCCCGGCGAAAGCCCTAATGCTCCAACAGCCAAAGAAGGATCTGTAAAATGATGTTTTGGCGCTTTGCGTAAAGTGTCGGCAGATCGTATATGGGTATTCCATGCAGGCAACGGTTCTATTATCATTAGACGTTCAAGAGCTTCAAGATATTCGGCAATTGTTTCCTGATCAGATGAAGTATCTTGAGCAATTGAAGATATTGATGCTTCTGTCGAAATATTTCTTGCAAGTGA
>WQXE01000087.1 GCA_009784995.1 Treponema sp.
CTTGACAAAACCTACCCATTTCCGATATATTTAATATAGAAAGTCCACGGAGAACAAGCCAGCGGCCATTGCGGTAGCAATACAACGTCAGGTTGTATAGGCTCTTCGGGGCTTTTTTTATGTCCAAACGGAGTTTGATTTTAATTCCATTCTTTCGGCCACCATTTGAACAGTTTAGGGTTACTCTCTGTTGATATTGCCTTTATACCATAACCGCTAATTTTTCCTTTTCTCGACTTTCTAATTTGGTGCTTTACAATTTCTAAATATGAAAGTTCAAAATTCCCATGCCTATCCGCAAGCATAGCAGCGCCAAGAATTCCAGCATACTGATCCGCCAGTTGAATACCCGAATTTGCATCAGCGTTAATCCATTTAGGCTGATCAATAAGATTATTATAATTCCCCAATCGCCAACCCTTATTTTGAAAATAACTCAAAGTAATTAAATGATTAAATCTTTTTACATGTCCAAACCGCACACAAACCTTTGTCTTTAATTCATCAGCGTGTTTAAGAATACGCTCAAGAGTATAAGCCGCAACAATATTATAAAATTTCGCATGGTCGTCAGGCATAGTCTTTTTATCAGATATAACATAAATAACAGTTACCCCATCCAGCTTCGCTAATTCTAATGCAATATATTTTCTAGTCTCGTGCATACGGCAATGTTTTTTCCAGTGGAGAGCAATCTTTAGCGGAATACCATATTCACTTTTTATATTGGCAATACAATCCTTAACCTTTTGCTGAACCGAAGCAGGAAATACAACCGCAGCCATAGCAAAATATTCAGAGGACTTTCCGCTATGCCCTCTGTCTCCAATCTCATCAACAAAGGCAAGTAAAGTTTCATTTTTCATAAATCACATCTTACATAAATATCATGAATAATGAAAGCTTAAGCAAGCGAAAGGTGTCAGGCACGACAAGATCATGTCTGACACCTAGTCGCAAAGGTGACGCAAGAGCAGAGAACAAAGGCAAAAGACAAAAGAGCAAAGGCAAAAGAACAAAGAGCGAAGTTTGAAAATTAAGCTTTTTAGCTACAAGACTAGATAACGGACAAAAACTTTGTTCTTTATTCTTTGTTCATTGTTCTTTAGTACTAACTTTGCTCTTTGTTAATTGTTCTTTGCTCATTTTTATTTACCCCTTTTAGATTTTGTTTTTTTCTTGTACGCTTGTCTTCATATTATTGAAGTAAGGAGTTAATGTGAAAGATACAATAATAATTCTAGGCGCTGGCGTCATGCAGGGTCCCGCTATAAATATCGCCAAAGAGCTTGAGTTATACACAATCGTACTCGACGGCAGCTCTAACGCTCCGTGTATATCATTGGCGGACAGATTTGAAAAAATCGACTTAAAAGAAAAAGAAGAAATTGAAAGTTTTGCCCATTCTATAAAAGATAAAACAAATCGTTTAGGAATAATGACAGCAGGAACGGATTTTTCCGCTAGTGTCGCCTGGGTAGCGGAGAAATTAGAACTTCCCGGTATTCCTTACAAAACCGCTTTAAACGCTTCGGACAAAGCCCGTATGCGAAGCTGTTTTGATAAAGCGGGTCTTCCCTCTCCTCCTTTTTCCGTTATATCAAACGATTCGCTTTCAATTCCTGATTACCTACAATTCCCTTTAGTTGTAAAACCAGTTGACAACATGGGAAGCCGCGGCTGCCGTCGAATTGATAACATCGATGAATTTGAAGAAGCGGCAAAAACTGCGATTAACTTTTCCAGATCAGGGCGAGCTATTATCGAATCATTTATGGATGGTCCTGAATTTTCTGTTGACGCTATTGTTTATAATGGCGAAATCACAATCTGCGGTCTCGCGGACAGGCATATATTTTTTCCTCCGTATTTTATCGAAATGGGACATACAATGCCTACGGTTATAGACAAAGAATCACAAAAAGTATTACTCGATACATTTTGTACAGGAGTACAAGCGCTAGGACTTAACACAGGAAATAATATAGGAGCTGCAAAAGGAGACATTAAGTTAACATCAAAAGGTCCTATGCTGGGTGAAATCGCGGCTCGTCTTTCCGGCGGTTATATGTCTGGGTGGACATATCCGTATTCATCGGGAGTCAAGCCCATTAGAGCGGCGATACAAGCCGCTATGGGACAAAAACCTGATTGTCTAACACCTGTAAAAAATTGGACATGCGCGGAAAGAGCTTTTATTTCGATACCGGGAACTGTTAAAGAAATTATAAATATCGAAAAAATAAAAGACATTCCGCATGTAAATGATTTTTTCCTTCGTATTAAAGAAGGTGATAAAGTAACATTCCCTGAAAATAACGTGACAAAATGCGGAAATATTATCGCTTCCAATCGGGAAAGAGAAACAGCGATAGAAGCGGCGCAGATCGCCGCCCGCTCTGTGTTAATCAGACTCGATCCAAAAGATATTAAAACCAGGAACTTTCTGGAAAATACTCTCGCAGAGGCGCAGAGACGCAGAGAAGATTCAAAGTTTCCACCAGATTCCTTTAAGTTATCAATCGACTTGCTAGAAGAACTCTCTAAGATACCGAACAACAACTTTGCGCCTTTGCGCCTTCGCGAGAACTCTTTGGCGATCATTCCTTTCCCTGAATTTGAGCAATCAGGGCTTACAGACTACATGGGAAGAACTATTCATGAAGTATTAGATATAGTTCATTCACTAACTGGCGTTTCCGTGTCCCCCGTGTTCTCCGTGCCTCCGTGTGAAACTATTCGAAATTCTCCAGAAAATGCCGAAAATGTAATAAGACTTGGACGTTCTTTTTGGGTTGCTTTAATACGTGGTTCTTATCAAGGAGCGGTCTACTACATCGATTCATTGGGAGAAAAAATTTGACTATGAAACATGAAAAACACAAGAATCTATATTCAATAAAAATAGTTCTTTTTCTTACTTTATTCACTGTTCATTGTTCATTGTTATTTGCTATCTCACTCGATGAAACTTTAAACACGCTTTCTTCGATTTCGCGTAATCAAACAGTTCAATTCCGCTGGGATCCGTTATTCAGAGACGGTATCTTTAATGTAGGCGAGAATTATAGTACTTTTTCTGTAGCTTCAAAAGCTGGCGAAACAGGTTACCTTATTTTTAATAATCAGGAATTATTTAATGTTTCCCTTCCCTACAGCGAAAATGGCAGAATAGTTTTTCCAGATTCGTTTGTATCAACCTTAAAAAATACTTTTACAAGGCTTCATGAAAATGACATGTCCCGCTTCAGAGTAGCCGCTATCATTATAGATCCCGGTCATGGCGGCAGAGATCCCGGAGCGGTAGGAAATCTTTCGGTTAATGGCAGAAATACTCAAATTTTTGAAAAAGATATTGTTCTTAAAGTAGCGTTAGATTTAAGAAACCGTTTAATTCAGGCTTATCCCGATAAAAGAATTTTAATGACAAGGGACTCGGATATTTATCGTACTCTTGAACAGCGTACGGATATGGCTAACGCTGTTACGGTTAAAGATAATGAATCAATAATTTTTATATCGATACACGCGAATTTCGCGAGAAATACGGACGCGAGAGGTTATGAAGTCTGGCATATAAAATCCGGAACACAGCGTCCCTTACTGGATACTTCAATACAGGGTAATTATTCACCCGATATTTTAGCGATTTTGGACAGAATGCTTAACGAGGAATTTAACACAGAAAGTAAACTTTTGGCAAATTCTATTATAAACGGATTTGGAAGAGAGTTCGGCGCTTCTCTGCCCTCTAGAGGTATACGCGAAAATGACTGGTTTGTGGTTAGAAACAGCCGTATGCCTGCGGTTTTAGTAGAACTCGGCTTTTTATCAAACCGCCAGGACGCTCTTTTAATGACCAATAATGACGGCTTGCAAAAACTTACTCAATCATTATATAATGGCATAGTAGATTTTATTGGAATATTTGAACGTTGATGAACTCATTTATTAATACAGTTTTAAGACCAATTGGTGAATTTCTCGCTTCTCCCATAAAACGCAGCCTGTTATTTATAGGCATTTTATGCCTTATCGTGTTGATAGATTATTTATCTCTTGGAGTAAACAGAAGAACCTTTGTTTTTTACACCATAGATGAAAAAACTATAGTTGTAGAAGATCGTATGTTAAAACACGCCAAAACAAAAGAAGATGATATTATAAGATATGTTGAGGAAACGCTTTTAGGACCTGTTTCACCTGAATTATTGCCACTTTTACCTAGGGGAACCAAGCTTAATTCACTTCTTTTCCGTGAAGGTATTGTTTATATGGATTTATCAGAAAGCGCGGCTTTACCACCAATTGAAGGCGGTAATACATTAATAAACTTCCGAACCTTCCATGAAAGTATTTTAAGGAATTTTTCTTATATTAACAACGTAAGGTTTTTTATTGAGGGAAACGCTATTTTTCCCGGGGATTTTTACATAGTAAATTAACGTTTAATTTACTTGTTTTTGTATGCTTTTTGCTATATATTAGTGTTCAGAAACATAAATATTGAAAATTCGATGTTTTGCCGTTGACAAAACATTGAAAATTTTATAGAATTGATATAAATGATAATTTTTAAAAGAAATGATTTTTTAAAGGAGCTTTACATGAAAAAGATACTCATTCTTGTTTTAATCGCTATGTTAGCGGTTCCGATGTTTGCGGAAGAAGGTGTTCTTATTGATTTCTCCACGCTAACGGCAAACATTACTATTGGAGATGGAGATAGACCTAATCAGAATCAAAGGACATTAATGGATTTCCGTCAAGCCGCAGGTCCAAGTTATGCCGCTCAATACGGCGATGTTATGAGGACTTCTCTCGCTATTCAGAACTGGGAAGTTACATTAGCATCCTCTTCAAGAACAGTTGCCAATATGAGCAACAGCTTCACAAGAGAAGCTACTTCCAGAGAACATGGAACTGTAATGGGTGTCCGGATTCATTTCCCGACAGAACCCTTTAATTCATGGGCAATGATTAAACCGCCTTTTGATATTCCGGCTTATGAAATGTCAACTGTCGACGCTGACGGTACTATTACCCGTGTTGAAGGAGACGGCATTACTTCAATGAAGAGCCGCTTTGAATTACAAGACGGCGACGAAGTAGCTTTTGGTGTTATTAAAAACGTTGGAACTATAAGAGAATTAAAAGTACGTGTTTACGGTCTTAACTTCCCGCACGGTCTTTCCACCATCCTTATCGATGGCATGGGTAACGAACGCACAATTTTCATGGGTTACCTTAACTATGACGGCTGGGGCGAATTAATCTGGAGAAATCCACAATACTTACAGGAAGTAAGAAACCGCGATTTAAGAATTGTACCTCTCTATCCATTTAACACTCCTTTTATCAAGTTTGGCGGATTTTTAATTCAGCGCGACGCGGCTAGAGTTGGCGGCGACTTTGTAACATATTTCAAAGATGTTTCGCTTATTTATGACTTAGCGGTTCTTGATACAGAACATGACATTGATAACGAAGCTATTTGGGGAATCATTCAAACTCGCGAAGAAGCACGCAAAGTATGGGAAATGCAGCGCTTTGGTGAAAACCAGGTACTTCGCTATCTTGAACAGCAAAGACAAGCTACAGAAATTCCATTTAGTGAAAGACAACAATAATAATTTGTATTCCGGCGGTTTTAAAACTTCAGTTTTCAAAACTTTAGTTTTCAACTGCCGGTATTCAATTTTAGGTCAGCCTAAAAAAAGGAACTGTCTGAAGATCATTGGTCGTATGGTCATTGGTTTTTAGACAGTTTTTTTATTTAAGAATATGGATAATAATCAAGATAATATCATTTTAAATACACCCGAAAAAATATTTCTTAAAAAGGAATATGACGATTACGCGGAAATCCGTTATTTAATTGTTAATGAATTAAAAGAACAGGTAGAAAATGTATTAACAGTCCTTGATACTAATCCGGTAATTAGCGGCAGAATAAAAAAGTTTTCCAGTTTCTTTTCTAAATATTTAAGATTGCTTAAATCCGGCATTAAAGAGCCTAAAATAACCGACCTATTAGGGATAAGAGTTATCTGTCCTTTTATAGAGGACCTCGCGGTTGGTGAAAGTTTAATAAATAAACATTTTAATATAATTGAACGAGAAATAAAAGGACATATTACATTTAAAGAATTCGGTTATGAATCCACACACCTGTTAATTAAAATACCGGATTCGATAATAGAAAAACACGGGAACCCCGGTACAGATATCGCGGAAATTCAAATACGCACAATCCTACAGGATGCCTGGGCGGAAGTTGAACACGAACTTGTATACAAAACCGAATTTAATCCGTTTGATGAACCCATGAAACGCAAGCTCGCCGCGGTAAACGCTTCTCTTTCATTAGCGGATATTATATTTCAGGAAATCAGGGGTTATCAAAGAAAGTTTAGCTCTGAAATGGGTAAAAGAAGAGAAACATTTTTCGCTAAAATCGAAGAATCAATTGATGACGCGTTATTTACTGAAGAACAAATTAAAAAAAGCGAATCTGTTTCGAATGAGAATATAAATACAATACCTGTTAAAAACGATGCCAGTATTGACGACCTATTGGTATCCGCGTTAACTTCTCATAATCAAAACCGTTTTAACGAAGCTATTTGTCAATATACAAAAATACTTGAATTAAAACCGAATAAATTAATATCCTCGATAATTTTTAAACACCGGGGAATGGCAAGTTTCGCTTGTTCGCAGTATAACGAAGCTATCGAAGATTTTACATCCTCTTTAGAACTAGATGATAAATCATATAAATCCGCCTATTACCGCGGCGTAGTTCATTCTGTAATAAAACATTATTCACAGGCGATAGACGACTACTCTCTTTCTTTAACGATAAATCCGTATCAGTCTTTTTGTTTATTCAGGCGAGGGCAGGCGTATTATCATATCGGCGATTTCCCGCAGGCGCTGGCGGATTGCGAAAACTCTATCGCTCTGGAACCGGACAATAATTCTGTAATTAAGTTTAAAGAATTGTTATTACGAAAGCTTAAAATGTAATGTTCGATTTAACTTAATGATCGATTTAACTTAATGATCGAGGCATGAATCGAACATGCGACAACCTGCTTAGAAGGCAGGGGCTCTATCCACTGAGCTACTCGACCTAATTTGATTATATATTTTTTACAAAACTATGGCAATAGAAGATTAAAAACCACAGAGGACACGGAGTTTCACGGAGTTCATTGTCCGAAAACTTTATCTTCCTCCGTGTTTCTCCGTGTACTCCGTGGTAAAATTTCTTTAGAAAATTATGCTACGATCATTGTGAATGCCATCGCGAAGAGCGATACAGTTTCAGCGATACCAATAACCATAAGGTAGTTACCAAAACCTTTGCCTGTTTCCGCGTACGCTTCCGCCGCGCTTGCGGAACACATTGACTGTGTAATAGCTACAGCGCCGATAGTAAGACCCGCTCCCAATCCAAGCGCCATTATTTCGGCTCCGTCCAGACTACTTCTTTGAAGCGCCATCAATACAATAAATCCGTATATAACGTTTGTTAAACAAGTGCCAGCGAAAACTGTCAAAATAAAAGGCGCAGGTTTATTTTGAACATAACATTTTTTCCATGCTCCGATAACAGCAGGTCCGTTAAAACCCATTCCAAGCGCTGCTCCCAACGCGGAAAGCCCAAAGCTTCCTCC
>WQXE01000088.1 GCA_009784995.1 Treponema sp.
AATTTTTCTACAGCAGTATTTATTATGTTTAACGCTTTAATTATTTTCTTTCTTGTCGGGATTCGTTACCGTTACTTTCTCGCCGCAATTACAATGATAGTTCCAATTTCCGCGCTTTTGGTGTTTACAAAAGAACACAGGGTAAGACGACTTGTAAGTTTTATAAAACCGGAATGGGATCCATTAGGAGCCGGTTTTCAGGTTAACGCGAGCAAGGATACGATTATTTCAAGCGGATTTTGGGGAAAAGGTATTGGAGAAGGAACGCGAAAAATTTCCAGTGTTCCGGAAATTCATTCGGATTTTATTTTTAGCGCTTATGTCGAAGAAACAGGTTTTATTGGCATTATTTTATTTTTTGCTTTGTTCGCGATTTTCGCGATTTTAGGATACAAAGCGGCAATGAACAGTAAATCGGTATTTGGAAAACTTTTAGCCGCGGGATTAACTACAATAATTGTAACACAGGCGTTATTAAATATCGCTGTAGTTTCCGGAGCTCTGCCGGCGACAGGAATTCCACTTCCTTTCTTTTCCGCGGGAGGTTCATCGCTTTTAACAACTCTTGTATGCGCGGGACTTATTATTAATGTCGCTAAAAATGACAGAATTAAAAATGGCAGAAATGATCAAAAAAGTGATTTTGTAAATATTAATTATGATTATTCGGAGGAAAAAATTGAATACTGATTATTATAATACCTCTGATGAAACTGAAAAAAGAAAATCCGCTGGTAAAATAGAAAAGGGATTAAAGCGGCTTATTATTATCGCAGCTGTTATAATAACAGGGCATTTGATTTGGCTTTTTGGTGTAAGTCCTTTTATTCCGTTTACCACGATTGATGTACACGGTTTTCCTGATCTTCAACAAGCTAATATTCTCGCTATAGCCGGCATTAATGAAAATTCATCGTTTTTTTCTACAAACGCGAAAGCGATACAGGATAAACTTTCTTCTAACGTTCTTGTGGAATCCGCTGTTGTAATTAAACGTTTTCCTGACAGGCTTTCTATTTTCCTGAATCCGCGTGAAGCCGCGGCAGTCGCGTTGACAAATGTAAATTCAAGACAGGTTCCTGTTTACATAGACAGACATGGAGTATTTTTTAAAATCGGTGAATCCGGTACGTTTGATTTTCCTGATCTGCCAATTTTATCCGGAATTGATAACCCACAATTAAATATGCGTCTTCCCGCTTCGCTTGTAACTCTTGTAGAAAGTATCGCGAAAATATCATCGAGTTCACCGGAATTGTTATCCGCTATTTCTGAAATAAGAATCGAACGCAAAACATGGGATGGTTTTGATCTTGTTTTATTCCCTGTTCACAGTTCAATAAGAGTCAGGGTAGAAAATAATTTAACGGAACATACTCTTAGATATATGCTGCTCATGTTGAATGTATTTGAAAATGAACCAAAACCAATTGATTATCAAAAACCACATGAGATTGATTTTAGATCCGGTATGGGTTCGTATATTGTAAAGGAGCAGTTATGAGTAATATAAATAATAATATTATTGTTTCGTTAGATATTGGATCAACATGGGTGCGGGTTGTTATCTGCGAACGTGACGAAGACGGAAGTTTAAAAGTTATCGGAGTTGGAAAACGTCCGTCTACCGGTTTAAGAAAAGGTGTTGTTGTTAATATCGAAGCCACTCTCCGCGCGATCGCGTCGGCGATAGAAGACGCGGAAATGATGAGCGGGCTTGAAGTGACCGATTGCTGGACAGGTATTGGCGGAAATCATATAAACGGAATTAATTCACGCGGAGTTGTAGGAGTAGCGGGAAAAAGAAAAGACGCGAGAGAAAGAGAAATAGATCAGGATGATATCGACCGTGTAATAGAAGCGGCAAAAGCTGTTGTAATACCGACTGACCGACAAATACTAGAAGTTATTCCGCAAAGTTTTAAAGTTGATGATCAAAAAGGAATAAGAAACCCAATCGATATGATTGGTGTGCGTCTTGAATCTGATGTTCATATAATTACTTGCGCGGTAACGGGAGCGCAAAATTTAATTAAGTGCGTTAATCGCGCCGGTTTTAGGGTAAACGAACTTATTTTACAAACGCTCGCGGCGGGAAAAGCTGTTCTTACACAAGAAGAAATTGATCTTGGCGTTTTATTACTCGAACTTGGCGGCGGAACAACAGACGTGCTTGTTTATGTAGACGGCACTCCATATTCTACATATACAATACCCGCAGGCGGAACACAGGTTACAGGCGATATATCAATAATTAAAAATATTTCTTTGGAAAACGCGGAGAAAATAAAAATTGACGCGGGGTGCTGCTGGGAAGATTTGTTAGACGACGATGATACCGTTATTGTACCGGGTGTAGGCGGAAGACCTCCTATGTCAATTCCAAGATCGCAGATATTATCAATAATAAAACCCAGAATGGAAGAAATTTTTAAACTGGTAAAACAACAGTTGGATACATTAAATCTTCCGCGTCCATTGGGAGGCGGTGTTGTATTAACAGGCGGAACCGCCGAGTTACCGGGTGTTGTTGAACTCGCGAATCATGTTTTAAAATTACCGGCTAGGATTGGAACTCCGATACCTACTCAGAATTTGGGTGGGCTTGTAGAAGAATACCGCACTCCTTCTTACGCTACGGTTATCGGCTTAATTCTTGAAGGAGACAGAAGGTCTAATATAGACGGTGATGAACATGGTTCTGATTCACGACAGGGTGATAAAAAGAATATAGCGCTTATCGATAAATTAAAATTATGGCTAAAGGAAGAATTTTTTTGATTGAATTTTTTTGTTCCAACCACATAAACAAGGTTTATGTGGTCGGACAATTAAAGATATAAAATTGGGGGGAATAGTAATGAATGTTTTAGCGGTATGTGAACTTGCGGCAAACCAGATAAAGGGGACGCAATCACCAGTAATTCAATTTAGACCACAGGAGACAAGATCTCCTGAAACCGCGTCTTTAAAGGTAGTTTCGGCTAACGACAGTAAAACGCCAAATAATTATCATGATGTACCTGCGGTAATAAAAGTAATAGCCGCGGGCGGCGGCGGAGCGAACGCGTTAAACCGCATGATCGACGCGGGATTAACAGGAGTAAACTTTATCGCTGTTAATACTGATATTCAAGACCTTTATAATAAAAGTAAAGCTGACATTAAAATCCAGATTGGCACAAAAATAACAGGCGGATGGGGAGCGGGTGGAAACCCTGAAATCGGTGAAAAAGCCGCGGTTGAAGATCAAGATTTAATCGCGGACGCGCTTGATGACGCTCACATGGTTTTTATTACCGCCGGAATGGGCGGAGGAACCGGTACAGGTTCCGCTCCTGTTATCGCCAAAATAGCGAAAGACATGGGCGCTCTTACTGTAGCTGTAGTTACAACACCGTTTGAATTTGAAGCTGATTTTAGAATGAAACAAGCGGAAGAAGGAATCGCTAAACTTCGCGAAGTTGTAGATACATTAATTATTATCCCAAACCAGCATTTATTTAAAATTGTAGACAGTAAAACTACATTTGATAAAGCTTATCATTTGGCGGACGAAGTTTTATGCAGAGCTGTACAGGGGATCTCCGAACTTATAACAAAAACCGGTTTTAAGAATACAGATTTTGCCGACGTTAGAACAACAATGAAAGATAAAGGTGACGCGTTAATGGGAATTGGTTTTGGAACAGGTGAAAATCGCGCGACAGACGCTGTTAAAAACGCGATTGATAACCCGCTGTTAGAAGATACAAGCATTAACGGAGCTACCGGTGTATTAATTAATATCGCGGGACCTGAAGATATGACACTTGTAGAAATTCAAAGCATTATTAAAACAATTAAGGAAAAATGCGATTCCAAAGTTAATCTAATTCATGGTATCCGAAATGATCCTGAAATGGGTAACGGTATTCAGGTAACGGTTATCGCTACCGGTTTTAAACAAAACCAAATGAATGTAAAACAGACAAGAATCGAAAAGATCGAAAATTCCAATGTTGTTGATTTAAACGAATATGGAATGATGCTGGACAGAAAAAAAGGACCGGATTATTTAAATTATCTGCCTCAGCGTGAGTATCATGATGATTTGGATGTTCCTTCTGTTATACGAAAACATCATTATCAATTGGAAGAAAGATCGGCTCTTGATTTGGTGGAGAAGTATTAATTTGGAAAAGTCCGTTCTTTTAAAAAAATATTGTTCGCGGCTTGTCGCTATAGAGTGCCTTTCGGTATTAACAAAAGAATGTTACCGGCTGGAAATCGCGCGTTTTTTGGATTTTCTGGAAAGCGAAAAAATGGCGATTGAAAATACCGACGCTGATTTTTTATCCGCTTATTTAATTAATCGCCGTAATAACGATAATATTGATTCACGTACAACCGCGAAAGTTATTTCCGCTCTAAGATCTTTTTTTAATTTCGCGATAGATGAACGGCTAGTTAACAGTAACCCCGCGGTTCTTTTGGAAAGTCCGAAGCAAAAATCCTTTTTGCCGGAAGTAATGGACAAAGATACAATCGAAGAATTTTTAAATTTGATTGATGTATCAAAACCGCAGGGTGAAAGGGATAAATGCCTTTTTGAGCTTATTTATTCCTGCGGATTGCGTGTTTCAGAAGCGGTAGGTTTAAATATTAAGGATATCGACATCGAAACCAATGGCGGAATGGCGAAAGTAAGAGGAAAGGGAAACAAAGAACGTATTGTTATTTTTGGCAAAGAGGCGGCTAATCAATTGCGCCATTATTTAAGTTATGTCCGCCCGAAGCTTTCTGGCACTGTTAATAAAAGCCAGGCGCTGTATATTAGTAAGAGCGGAAAACGGTTTTCCAGAAAGGGAATTTGGAAAAACTTCGCGAAATGGGCAAATTTGGCGGGGACTTCATCGCGTTTGCATACATTAAGGCACAGTTTTGCCACATCATTACTGGCGGGAGGAGCGGATTTAAGAACTGTACAGGAGTTATTGGGGCACGCGGATCTTTCAACAACACAAATTTATACTCACATGGAAAGATCTGTTCTTAAAGAAAATCATCGCCGTTTCCTTCCGAAGTTAAATACAAACAGGAATGTGAGTATAATATGAGAAAATTAAGGGATTTTATTATAGCTCTTATTATAATTGCCGCGCTTGGTACATTGATTTATTATATGTATCAAAGGACAAGCGCTAGAACAAGCAGAGATCTAGCGAGACGCATAGCGGAGATAAGTCCCACAGGCGGACCTCCTGAATCAATCGAAGGATTAAGGCAGGCAATAGCTTTATACGAAGATCAAATCGAAAGAAATGTAAGGGAAGGAGCGCAAACGGGAGTTTACTGGAAGATACTCGCGATGAGGTTAATCGACAGAGATATGGACAATGACGCGCTGGAAGCTTTGGAAAGAGCGATTTATTATAATTCAGAAGATCCTGTTCTTTTTTATTTAACAGGAATTTCCGCGGCGAAAGTTGGAAAATCAAAAGTTGGATTTTCCGCCGCTTCGCAAAGAGAACAGGAACATTATTATAGACTCGCGGAAAACGCGTATAAAAGAGCGTTAGAACTTGATATTACATACATACGTCCTATGTACGGGCTCGCGATTCTTTATGCTTTTGAACTTGATCGTCCTTTAGACGCGATAGTTCAGCTTGAACGTTTATTATTGTTAACTCCTTCTGATACTAGCGCGATGTTTGTTCTCGCGAGAGCGTATTTTATGACAGAAAATTTTACCAGAGCAATAGAAATGTATGACAGAATTCTGGATCGCAGCAGGGATAAACAGATAAGAGAAGAAGCAATGTATTTAAAAGATATAGTACAAGGAATGTTATATGGATAATCGCGGTTTATTGGATTTAATTATTTCTCTTTTACCTGATTTAAGGATTACAGATAAAATAAAATTACTGGAATCTTTTAATAACGAAGAAGAATTATTTGTACAGTCAAAAAAAGATATCGAGAATATTCTTGAACATCAAATAAAAACATTTTGGGATATAAGAGAAATTCATGAAAAAGCGGGACGCATCGATACTATTTGCAAAATGAGATCGTTTAATTGGGTATCATATATGGATTCTGATTATCCGCCTCTTTTAAGAGAATCATATGATCCGCCGCCTGTTATTTTTTATAAAGGTATTTTACCTGATCCGGAAAAATCATTATTGGGAATGGTTGGAACAAGAAATCCAAGTCCGCAAGCGGCAGAACAGGCGTATAAAATCGCGGGTAATATTGGACGCGCGGGAGTATCTGTTATCTCAGGTCTCGCGATTGGAATTGACACAATGTCTCACAGAGGTAATCTTATAGGTAACGCTCCCGGTTTCGCTGTCCTTGGTTCCGGTATAGATGAAATTTATCCATCATTAAACAGACCTCTAGCGAAAAGAATATTGGATTCAGGCGGCGCGATAATTTCAGAATACCCGCCCGGAACAAAACCCGCTAAATGGACTTTTCCGGCGAGGAATAGAATCATCGCCGCTTTTTCGCGAAGTGTGTTGGTAGTGGAAGCTCCGGAAAAATCCGGTTCTTTAATTACCGCCGCTTTCGCGCTTGAACAGGGAAAAGATCTTTGGGTAGCGTCGTCAGGTGTTAATGTAATACCTGCCGGTACTGATTTAAGAGAATATTTAAAGTATGATAAACGAGGTACAACAAAACTGGCGAATGACGGCGCGGAAATAATTCATTCCGCGTGTGATGTATTGGAAAAATGGGAATTGGCGGCAAGCGGGAATTATGTAAATAACGCTTTTTTATCTATTAAAATAAACGAAGATAGTTTAAACGAAGAGCAATCAGCGAAAAAAACACTGGTCTCTTCAATGGCAGATTTCTTAAAAATCGAGATTTAAAGGATGTGGTATGTCAACGGAAAAAGCGGCGATTAAGAAACCGGTTAAAAAGAAAGTAATTAAACAGGAAAAACAAATTCTTGTAATTGTTGAATCACCGGGAAAAGTGAAAACAATAGAGAAGTATCTCGGTCCCAGTTACAATGTTAAAGCGTCAATGGGGCATTTAATCGACTTGCCTAAATCCAGAACAGCAATTGATGTTGATCATAACTTTGAACCTGAGTATATAACTGTACGCGGAAGAGCCAAGATATTAAAGGAATTGCAGACGGACGCGAAAAAATCCGGCAAAGTACTGCTCGCTTGTGATAATGACCGCGAAGGTGAAGCTATCGCGTGGCATTTACGGAACGCCATTACAGCGAAAACAGAACAGGTTCCAATAGAACGTATTAGTTTTAACGAAATAACGCCGCAAGCGGTTAACGAAGCTGTTTTAAATCCAAGAACAATTGATGAATTAAAAGTATCCGCTCAAAAAGCAAGGCGTGTATTGGACAGGCTGGTAGGTTATAACCTGTCGCCTCTTTTATGGAAAAAAGTTAAAAACGGACTTTCTGCCGGGCGCGTACAATCTGTAGCTTTACGTTTAATCTGCGACAGGGAAAAAGAAGTAGAAAATTTTATCCCTGATGAATACTGGACACTGGAAGCGGATTTTAAATCCGGCAAATCCATTTACACAGCTCAGCTTGTAATGTGGAATAACAGTAAACCTGATTTAAAAAATGAATC
>WQXE01000089.1 GCA_009784995.1 Treponema sp.
GCCATGTCTTTTATACAAATTGAATCTGCGCCGATATCAACAAGTTGTTTTGCAAACTCGGCATATTTTTCTATTGTATGGAAGGGAGTTACAGCGTAAGAGATAGTCGCCTGAATGTGCTTGCCTGTTTTTTTTGCAGCTTCTGTTGCAGCTTTAAAATTGCGCGGATCGTTACATGCGTCAAAGATACGGAAAATATCAACGCCGTTTTTTGCGGCATATTCTACAAATTTGGCAACAACATCATCAGCATAATGGCGGTAACCTAAAAGATTTTGACCGCGCAGAAGCATCATTATAGGAGTTTTTGGAAGAGCTTTTTTTAAACTTTTTAATCTTACCCACGGATCTTCGTTAAGGAACCTTATGCATGCGTCAAAAGTAGCTCCACCCCAGGCTTCCAAAGCATAAAAACCTGCTTTATCTAATTTTTCGCAAATCGGCAGCATATCCGCGGTTACCATACGAGTGGCAAACAACGATTGATGCGCGTCACGCAATACTAAATCAGTTAATTTTACTTTTGGCATTTTTCCCTTCCTTTAAATCAGTCTATAATTATAGAAACTATTTTGTTTTTCTGTATTCTGTAACAGCGGCAGTGATAGCGGCGATAACTCCATCGCCTGTTTTCGCGGCAGCTGGTGATATGGCTTCATTTTCGTTGGCAAATTTTTTCACTATACCTTTTCCAAGCGCGGATATTAAAATTATCATTAACGCGAAGATGATTCCCATGCCAATCAGGTGTAAAACACTTCCCTGATTAATCATTTCCATTAAGGTTAAACTCATAAATCCTCCAATAGACAATATTACTGTATAAAACAGAGGCTATCAAGGTTTTATTTTAGCTTTTTCCGGAGTTTTCGGCGGCGATTTCTTTCCGCCGCTTCTTCGGCGTTTTCTGCTCCTGATTTACCGTTTTCTCCATTATCGTAAACACGAATAACCTCTCTGTTCGGCAGTCGGGAAGCGATAATGAGCCATATAATTCCAAACAGCATCATAAAAAAGCATAAAACCTGTCCTGTGGAAAAACTAAGGAGCGGGTGCGCGTATGCAGTTGGAAGAGTGGTTTCTACAATTTCAAAACGATAACCGATATTTGAATCCGGTTCGCGAAAGTATTCGATAATGAAACGGAAAAAACCATAACCTATAAAATATAACCCGACTAAAAAACCTTTGAATGGTTTTCGATTTCTGAAAAACCAGATAATCGCCCAAAGTACAATACCTTCGAATAACGCTTCGTATAATTGTGATGGATGTCGAGGTAAATTAACCTGCGCCAAACCTGTAATATCAATGCCAACTTTTGCAGCCGCTTCCTGTACCCAGCTTTCGCTTGTAGAAAGAAATTCCGTTGTTTTATCGGGAAAAATCATTCCCAATGGACCTGTTGTTACCCTGCCGTAAAGTTCCGCGTTTATAAAATTACCCATTCGCCCGAATGTATAACCAAGCGGGATCGCCGCGGCGAACATATCACCGATTTCGCGAAAGCTGTATTTTTTTACCTTCGCGAAAATAATTACAGCGAGAAGTCCCGCGAACGCTCCGCCGTGATAACTCATTCCTTGCAAACCTGTAAACCTGCCGTTACGGAATGGCCAGAAAATTAACCACGGCTCTCTTCTGTAAATGTCACTTGTTTCATATATAATTGTAGAAAATAATCTCGCGCCCAAAAGCAGTCCCAGTATGCCCCAAAAAAACAAACTGGAAAGATCGTCTTCTGTCATCGGGAACTTTCGCTCTTTTACCTGTTTGCGGTATAAAAGGTACGCTGTCGCGAACGCGAATATAAACATTAATCCGTACCAGCGAACCGGCAAGCCTTGTATTACTTCCGGGGTGATCCATGATGGAAAATTCATATTAAACCTTATAACCTTGCTGAAAGGCTTTAGTTAATTTTAATTTAATAAAATTATTTTCTTTTTTTAATTTTGAAATTTCAAGCTGCTGGGATTTTACCGTTTCGATTAGATCACCCTGGCTCATCGCGCCTGAATGTAAAAGGTCTTCGATATATTCCATCTTTGTATCAAAATCAATTTCAGCTTCCAGTTCCGCTTCCTGAAAACTGTCGTTTATTTGTTTATCATCAGGTATATATTCATCTTCCGGGCTTTCCAGGATTTTATCGGCGATGCGGTAAATTGCCTGTGATAAAACTGACTGCGGTTTGTATAATACAATCGGCAATCTTGATGAAAGCGCTGTGTCCTGGATCATGTCGCGGTAAATTATTCCCATGTGTTCGATTTTTAAATCTAGATATTCTTCGCATGAACGGCGGATCTTCATCGCGACATCGGCGTTTTTAGGTTCGTCTACCATGTTCATGATAAGGCGCGGGCGAAGGGTATCAAGACGTTTAACAAATTTTTCGTGGGAGACAGGATCGATCTTTTGAATCTCCGGCAGTAATTTTGGAATGTAAATATGACCAGCTCCGTCTTTTCGCATTTTTTCCAGATAGGTTCGCGCTTTTGATCCTCTTGTGCATGAACTGAACATCAATCTAAATACAGTGTTTTTTAAAAACACATAAGCGTTTAACACAGCGGTTACCGCGGGCGCGGATACAACAATGCCCTGATTGGAAAGTAAAAAGAAATCCAGAATGGATTGATGCGTTCCCGCTCCCAAATCCAGAATTAAAATATCGGTATCTTCTTTTAAAGCCAACAGTTGTTTAACAAGCGCTTTACGCTGAGTGGCAGTCAGGTTCGCGGTTCCTGGGATTTCATTATCGCCGGGAATAAAACGAAGACCGCGCACATCAGTATCGGCGATTACATCTGCGAAATTCGATTTTACATTATTAAGGTAAGTTCCAATTCCTGCTTTTGGCGCGTGATGTCCAAGAACCAAATGCAGGTTTGACGCTCCAAGATCAAGGTCGACAAGAACAACACTTTTTCCCGCTTGCGCGAATGAAACCGCCAAATTCGCGGAAACCAAAGATTTTCCGACACCACCTTTTCCGCTCGCAATTGGAATAACACGCATTTTATCCTCCGCTGACCTCGTCTGTTATAAATTGAGGCTCTGTTGATTTGCGAAAATCCCTGATTATCAACAGAATAGCGGCAAGGGAAAATAAATCGCCGCTTATTATATAACTCTGGATAATTATAACTTGTTTGGTTATTATAGACCAGAGCAGTAAAATTACAATACCAATGCACTTTCCCGCTATAAAAAGCGGTAAATACGCTTTGTAACGGTCTGTATCCAGCCATATAAATAACGCCATTAATGAAAAAAAAGCCGTTGGACCCGCGAATATTAACATCATTGAAAGTAATGAACGGTCCAGGGTTTCTCTAATAACCATTAAAAATAAAAATAAGATAATTATAAATCTGACACATTCATATACAAATAGCCCGGGTTTTACAAATTGTACCAATTTCATACTCATTAAAAAATAGTACGCAAAACGATATTAATCAAGGGTCTATTGATGTACTTTTATTTGAATTCTTATATTAATATTTGTACAGGCGACGCATGCCGCTGTTCAGAAAAACGTTGGAAGAACCTGCTTACGGAGCCATCCAGTGTTTAAAATGAAGAATTATTAATTTGTCCAAAAAAGCATTGTGCATTTTAAACCCTGGACTTTTATTCTCTCTAATTTTTATTACTTGTTTACATGTCTCCTGTCGCAGGGAGCTCCAAAGTGTTTTTCTGCCCAGCACCTGCTCCGCCTGTACAATAAAAATGACAATCACTTAATGTGTAAGGCAACATGCAACAATATAAAAATGTGGTATCAGGTAACTTAAAACCATCTTTAAAAAGTAATCTTTACAGGTGAATGTCTGTCTGTTGTTGTACCATCACCTAGTTGACCAACATCATTTTCACCCCAAGCCCATAACGTTCCATCTTTTTTTATTGCCATAGTGTGCCACCCTCCTGTTGAAACAAAAGCCCAATTTGTATCTGATCCTATTTTTATAGGTGAATATCTGTCTGTTGTTGTACCATCACCAAGTTGACCTTCTTCATTATATCCCCATACCCAAAGAGTACCATCATTTTTTATTGCAATACTATGATAAACACCTGTTGATACAGAAGCCC
Source organism: Treponema sp. (assembly GCA_009784995.1). Lineage (GTDB taxonomy): Bacteria > Spirochaetota > Spirochaetia > Treponematales > Breznakiellaceae > WQXQ01. The sequence continues at coordinate 4,108 of WQXE01000089.1, forward strand.
AATTTGTATCTGATCCTATTTTTACCGGTGTATGTCTATCTGTATCTGTGCCATCACCAAGTTGACCTTCTTCATTATATCCCCATACCCAAAGAGTACCATCATTTTTTATTGCTATAGTATGATAACCGCCTGCTGACATTGATACCCAATTTGTATCAGATCCTATTTTTACCGGTGTATGTTGTAATACCCAAATTGTTCCATCATTTTTTTTTGCTATATTATGCCAATCACCTGCTGACACTGATACCCAATTTATATCTGAACCTATTTTTACAGGTGAATGCCTGTCTGTTGTTGTGCCATCACCAAGTTGACCATTCCAATTACTTCCCCATGCCCAAAGTGTTCCATCTTTTTTAATTGCTATAGTATGTTCACCACCTGCGGACATTGTTAACCAATTAGTATCTGATCCAATTTTTACTGGTGTATGTCTATCAGTAGTTGTACCATCACCAAGTTGACCTTTCCAATTAGCTCCCCATGCCCAAAGTGTTCCATCTTTTTTTATAACAAGTGTGTGAGAATATCCTGCAAACACTTGTTGTATATCAACAACAGTATCTGTAGTATCAGCTGTTGGCGGATCATCACATGCTATAATCGTAAACCCAATTATAAAAGAAAATACAATACTCAATAAAAACAAAATTCTTTTTTTCATTATCCACCCCTATTGCTACATTTAAACCACGGTTTAAATGTAGCGGTATAAACGAATTTAACAGTGTTTTAAAATATGAAAAAATGGTCGTTTTTACTTGCAAATATAGAAGAAACAGGCTAAAATTAGGTATTACAGGAATATCCTGAAAACAACAAACTGCTACATTTAAAGGGTCGTATAAATGTGGCAGTTAGATTGAATAAATACCAATTTTTTATAATCTTCTTTTTACAGGCGGCGCAGGGGCTGGACAGAAAAACATTTCTGGATCTCCCTGCAACAGGAGACATGTAAACAAGCAACGAAAATTTGAGAGAATAAAAGTCCTGTGTCTAAAATGCGCATCGTTTTCTTGAATAAAGAAATTATTCTTCATTTTAGACACAGGATGGCTCCGAAAGCAGATTCTTCCAGTGTTTTTCTGAACAGCAGCATGCGCCGCCTGTTTATAAAAATAATTTAATAAATTTACTATAATTCTTTCTTTTTTCTTAAATATCCGCTTGACACAAATTTTTTAAACCACTATACTGACATATATCATATCACGAAGGGGGATACATAATGCGAATAAGGATACTTCAAATAAGTTGAAGCCGCATGTGGCGGGATGTCGTCCTGACACCTGTTTGTCTCCTGATACTTATCATTTCTAAATTTCAACTTCCAAATATAATTATAGTTGGATTTCACAGTTTTTTTGCCCGAAAACGATCGGGTTCATATTTTATGGAGTAATATAATGACATTACCGTGGAAAGGCACGAGAGCGGGGCTTATTGCCGCTTCTGCCAGTGACAGAAAATTTCGTTTTTTTATCTGCTGTATCGCGACACTTGGGACAGTAGGTTTTTCACTTGTAAATCCTCAAATAATCCGTTATACGATCGATTCTGTGATCGGCACAATTCCGCTTGACGCGCCGGCGTTTGTATCAAGTTTTGTAAATTCAATTGGCGGGCTTGATTTTTTACGCGGCAGTCTTTGGATATGCGCGATTTTTATTATCGGTTTCGCTCTTTTGGCGGAACTTTGCAACATGATTCGCAGCTATACAGTTGCCGAAATGGGAGAGACTGTCGCGTGGAAACTTTTAAATACCCTTTACGGTCACATTCAAAAACTGCCGTGGAGCTGGCATGTAAAATGCCAGACAGGCGATATCATACAGCGCTGTACAACCGATGTTGATAACATCCGCAATTTTATTCAGCAGAACTTAAGCGAGTTTATAAGAACAGTTTGTATTTTTATCGTTTCGGTAATAATGATGTTTTCTATGGACGTTTTTATGTCGATTGTAGGTTTATCGCTGGTTCCTGTAATTTTCGGTTTTTCGTTTTTCTATTTTAGCCGTGTCAGCAAAAACTTTGAACGCGCGGAAGTAACAGAAGGGCAGATGCAGGCTGTTGCTCAGGAAAATTATACAGGCGTGCGTGTAGTGCGGGCATTTGGCAGGGAAGCATGGGAGATGAAAAAGTTTTCCGAAAAAACTTTGGCTCACGCTAATAACTGGATTAATATCGGCAAGATGCTTGGTATTTTCTGGGGAGCAGGGGATATTCTTAGCGGACTTCAGTTAGCTGTCATTATCGCGGCGGGTATTTTTAGAAGTGTAAGCGGAGAACTTTCGCCGGGAACATTTTTAGCGTTTTATACCTACAGCAATATGATGATTTGGCCGATTCGCCAACTTGGGCGAATGTTATCAGAGCTTTCAAAAACACTTGTAGCTACAGAACGTATCCGCGAAGTATTGTCCGCGCAGCCGGAACAGGATTCGCCCGATTCATTACAACCGGAAATTAAAGGTGAAATCAGTTTTGAAAATGTTAATTTTGCTTATGGTGACAATACTGTGTTACGTGACGTTTCCTTTACGATAAAACCGGGCGAAACAATGGCGATTTTAGGCGCTACGGGTTCGGGTAAATCATCGTTAGTGCATCTAATAAGCCGCCTTTACGATTTGGAAGAAGGCGACGGTGTAATAAAAATTGACGGTATCGATATTAGAAAGATTGCAAGGTCTCACTTGCGCAAAAATATCGGGCTTTGTTTACAGGAGCCGTTTTTGTTTTCAAAAACAATCGCCGAAAATATTTCCGCGTCATGCCAGTTTGAAACAGCCGGGCTGCAAAGCGCAGCCGAAACCGCGATGGTACACGAAACTATCGAAGGTTTTTCCGATGGATACAATACAATCATCGGGGAAAGAGGTGTTACTTTATCTGGCGGGCAGAAACAAAGGGTCGCGATCGCGAGAATGTTAGCCGCGAATACACCTGTGATGATCTTTGACGACAGTCTTTCCGCGGTGGATACAGATACCGACGCGAAGATACGAGCGGCTTTACGCAAGCGTGTTAAAGACGCCGCGGTGATTATAATTTCGCATCGTATATCAAGTTTAATGCAAGCGGATAAAATTCTTGTGTTAAAAAATAACACAGTAGAAGATATTGGTTCCCACAAGGAATTAATGGAAAGAGAAGGAACCTACAGCCGCATATTTAAAATGCAAGCTGATGGTTTATCCAGCACTACTGATGGAATGGAGGATAGTAATGTCTGATTATGAAGATTTTGATTATAACAAACCTATGTCTTTTAAAATATGGGGAAAAATGCTTCCGTTTATTAGACCGGAAAAGAAAAACTTAATTATTTGCGCGGTTTTGATGGTA